>CAUSIL010000036.1:0-12711 GCA_963531395.1 uncultured Campylobacter sp. | reverse complement strand
GCTGGGCTGGTGTGTCGGCGTGCTGGGGCTTTTAATGGCTTGCTATGTGTACACACGTTGAAGCTGTAAAGAGGGCTTTCCGCGCACGGTTTTAGAGGCGATGAGTATGGGCAGAGCAGTCGTGGCTAGCGACGTGGCCGGCTGCAACGAGGCCGTGACGAACGGCTTCAACGGCCTGCTGTGCGAGGCGAAAAACTCCGCCGATCTAGCCGCAAAGATAGAAATTTTACTAAACGACGAAAATTTGGCCGTACAGATGGGGCGGAACGGACGAGAGCTCGCCGTGCGCGAGTTTGACGAGCGAGCGGTCGCTAGGAAATATATAGAAATTTATAGGAAATTTATCGATGTATAGGGCGTTTTTTAAGAGACTACTAGATATTTGCGGTGCGATTTTTCTCATAGTTTTGACGTTGCCGATCATGGCGGTCGTTGCGGTTTTGATCTATTTTAAGGTTAGCAAGGACGTCATTTTTACTCAGGCGCGCCCGGGCTTGCATGCTAAAATTTTTAAAATTTACAAATTTAAAACGATGAGCGACGAGCGCGGCGCGGACGGCGAGCTATTGCCCGACGAGATGCGTCTGGGCGGTATCGGCAAGACCATCAGAAGCCTTAGCCTTGATGAGCTGCCGCAGCTTTTTAACGTGCTAAAAGGCGATATGAGCTTCATCGGGCCGCGTCCGCTTTTGGTCGAATACCTGCCTCTTTACGACGCCGAGCAGGCGACCCGCCACGACGTGAGGCCCGGCATCACTGGGCTAGCGCAGGTAAACGGCCGCAACGCGATCAGCTGGGCGGAGAAGTTTAAATTTGACGCTAAGTACGTCCGCGAGCTTAGCTTTACGCTGGACGTTAAAATCGCGATTTTAACGGTGCAAAAGGTGCTAAAACGAAGCGGCGTGAGCAAAGAAGGCATGGCCACGACGGAGAAATTTAATGGCCGCAACTAAAATTTACGTTTACGGCTTTAGCGGACACGGAGCCGTCGTCGCGGACGTGGCTAGAGCGTGCGGATACGGCGAGGTCGTGTTTTTGGACGACGCTAAATTCGACGGCAAAAACGTGCTCAAATTTGATCCGATCTTAGAAAAAGCTGACGTGATAGTTGCTATCGGGGATAATAAAATCAGGCGCATCCTGCAAGAAAGAGTAAAAAACGCGGGCTTTGGCGTAGTAAATTTGATCCATCCAAGCGCGGTGGTAAGCGCTAGCGCAAAAATAGGCGAGGGCGCGGTCGTAATGCCAAACGCCGTCATAAACGCGCGCGCAGCGGTGGGCGAGGGCGCGATAATAAATACGGGCGCGATCATCGAGCATGACTGCGAGATCGGCGATTTTGCCCACGTTAGCCCAAACGCGGCGCTAGCAGGCGGCGTAATCGTTGGTGCAAACACTCACATAGGCATAGGATCTTGCGTAGTGCAGTGCATAAAAATCGGCGCAAACTGCATCATCGGAGCGGGCAGCGTCGTAGTACGAGATATCGCAGACGGTAGCGTCGCCTACGGTAATCCCGCTAAAGTTAGGCGAAATTTGAGCTAAATTTGAGAGCCAAAATACCGCTTGTCAAATTTGTGCTCGCAACGACAAAAGAAAATAGATAAAATTGAGCCAAGTCCTTTGCGGAGTCAAATTTGCCGTTTAAAACGAATTTTGACGCAAAATTTAACAAAATCCCCATTTTCTACGCTCTAAAAGCGACTTTAAACGAGTTTTTATAAAAATATTTAGATTTTAAGTGCTACAATGCGTAAATTTCTTTAAGGAATAATAATGCAAAGAATTTTCCTAAGTCCGCCGCACATGAGCGGCAAAGAGCAAGAGTACATAAACGAGGTTTTTAAGAGCAACTATATCGCGCCGCTTGGCGAATACGTGAATAAATTTGAAGCTAGCGTCTCAAGCTACGCGGGCGCGCCCGATGCTTTGGCGCTAAATTCCGGCACGTCGGCGATCCACTTGGCGCTAAGGGTGCTAGGTATCGGTGCGGGTGACGCGGTACTAGCCTCTACGTTTACCTTTATGGCGTCCGTTAGTCCGATACTTTATCAAGGCGCTACGCCTGTTTTCATAGATAGCGACGAAAGCTGGAATTTAAGCCCCGAGCTACTAAAAAAGGCGATCGCAAATTCGCCTAAAAAGCCAAAAGCGCTCGTCGTCACGCACCTTTACGGTCAGGCAGCCAAGATGAAAGAGATCTGCGAGATCTGCGAGCGGGAAAATATCGCCGTCGTCGAGGACGCGGCCGAGGCGCTGGGCGGCTTTTTGAACGGCAAAGCGCTGGGTACGTTCGGGCGGCTGGGCGCATATAGCTTTAACGGCAACAAAATCATCACCACAAGCGGCGGCGGCATGCTAGTGGGCGAAAAAGAGCTCGTCGAGAAGGCGAGATTTTATAGCACTCAAGCTAGAGAGCCGTTTTTACACTACGAGCACAAAGACTACGGCTACAACTACCGCCTAAGCAACGTCCTAGGCGCGATAGGAACGGCGCAGATGGAGGCGCTGGAAGCGCGCGTGATAAAAAAACGCGAAATTTTTGAAAAGTACAAAAAAGAGCTTGCTGAGCTTGAGTTTATGCCTGAGATAGCAAATTCCCGCGGCAACCGCTGGCTAACGACCGCGCTGTTTAAAGAAAAAGGCGCGCATCTACGCGTGATAGAGGCGCTTGCGAAGGAAAATATAGAAAGCCGTCCGCTTTGGAAGCCGATGCACATGCAGCCGGTGTTTGAGGGGGCGCTAGCGTTCACGGACGGCACTAGCGAGGAGATGTTTGCGCGCGGTATCTGCCTGCCTAGCGGCACGGCGATGCAGGACGAGGAGTTCGCGCGAGTAGTAAAAATCGTAAAGGAAAATTTATAAATGTTTAAGGCGACGAAGCTAAAGCGGCTTGCGTTTTTTCTAACCTTTGACATCGTGATATTTGTCGCGTCGTTTTATCTGGCGTATTTGCTTAGATTTAGCGGCGTGCTGCCTGATTATTTTAGAGGTGGACTGGTCGCGGGCTGCGCTACGATGGTGGTTTTAAAGCTATTTTTCATGTGGCTTTTTAAAATTTACAAGGTGCCGTGGAGATTTTTCGGACTAAACGAAGCGAGGAAAATTTTCCTCGTTCATCTTTGCGCGATCGTTTGCTTTTGGATCGTTTATTTTACGATGCCCGCAGTTTTTAATCCGTTTCCTCGAAGCGTGGTTTTTATAGACTTTATTATCTCGTGCCTGCTAATCGGAAATTTAAGGATCGCCAAGCGTATGTTTTTAGACTTTTCTAAAAAGCCGCACACGGGCGAGCCTTGCATCGTTATCGGCGCTACGTCAAAGGCGCTTCACGTATTAAAAGGGCTTAGGCAGGGCTATATCGATCTATATGCCGTGGGCGTGGTGGACGGCAGGAGCGATCTAGTCGGCACTTACTGCGACGGATTTTTAGTGCAGCCAAAGAGCGAAATCGCAAATTTGATCAAAGAGTACAACGTAAAAACCGCTATCATCGCGCTAGCACTCGGTCAAGACGAGCTAGCCGAGCTTTTTGACGAGCTGACGGCTTACGGTATCCGCGATATCAAGATTTTCTCGATGTTTGGTACGGGCAAGGACGCGATCAAAGATATCTCGATCGAGGATCTGCTAGCTAGAAAGCCAAAAGACCTAGATAGCAGCGCGGTGGAGAAATTTTTAGGCGGTAAGGTCGTTTTGGTCACGGGAGCCGGTGGCAGTATCGGTAGCGAAATTTGCAAGCAGTGCTTGAAATTTGGCGTTAGCAAGCTAATCATGATCGATCATAGCGAGTTTAATCTCTATAAAATCGGCGAGATAACTCACAGCGACAAAACCGTGAGCAAGATGATAAATATCGTAAACGAAGCGGATTTGCGCGCGGTTTTTGAGGAGTTTAAACCGCAGATCGCGATCCACGCCGCAGCCTATAAGCACGTGCCGCTTTGCGAAGCAAACCCTAAAGCCGCGGTCGTAAATAACATAATCGGCACTAAAATTTTGATCGATTTATCTATCAAATACGGCGTTAGCAAGGTCGTGATGATCTCATCGGATAAGGCTGTGCGCCCGACGAATATCATGGGCGCGACTAAACGCGTGTGCGAGCTTTACGCGCTAAACTCGAATTTGCCGGCTAAAACCGAGATAGTCGCGGTGCGCTTCGGTAACGTTCTGGGCTCAAGCGGCAGCGTAATACCGAAATTTAAAGAACAAATCGAAAATAATAAACCGCTAACCGTCACGCATCCTGATATCACGAGGTATTTTATGCTGGTTTCCGAGGCCTGTCAGCTCGTGCTTCAGGCTGCCTCGATCGCAAAGGGCGGCGAGCTTTTCGTGCTTGATATGGGCGAGCCGATAAAGATCGCAGATCTAGCTAAAAAGATGCTGATTTTATCAAACAAAGAGCACCTAGGCGTCGAATTTGTCGGCCTTCGCCCTGGAGAGAAGCTTTACGAGGAGCTTTTAATAAACAAAGACGACGTAAAAACCGAGTTTCAGTCTATTTTCGTGACGCACTCTGGCGAATACGACGTGGCTAAACTAAACGAGCAAATTAAAAATTTAACGCACGCGGACGATGTCGCGGCGGCGCTTAAAGAGATCGTGCCCGAGTTTAATCACGCGCTAAATAAGGAATAAATTTGACGTTACAAGATATACAGAGGTTTTCAGAGTTAAGATACAAGGCTAGAGCCTATATATGCTATCTTTTTAGTAAAAATTTGCCAAACAGACTGCCGGGGGTAAACGCCGAGTCGATAAAAAGCGGCTTTGATAAAATGGCGCACGAGATAGAGGGCTTTGACGCGTTTTACGTGCTTGACGCAAACGGCGTGCAAATAGGCGACGCCGTGAGCCTAAACGAAAAATACAAAGCCGGCGGCGGCGAAAACTGTAGCAATAAGTCATATTACTACACCGCGGTGCGCGAGAAGCGCTGCGTGCTAAGCGACCCCTATCCGTCCTCGCTCACGGGCGAGCTGTGCGTGACGGCATCCACTCCGATATATGACGACAAAGGAGAGCTAAAATTCGTCGCGTGTATCGACGTTTCGCTAGAAAATATCCTAGCTATCATCTCTTACGGCAAGCTAGAGAGCTACTTCGGCAAATTTCTAAAGGTCGTTTACGCCGCGTTTTCGGTCGCGCTTTTTATGGTGGCGGCATTTCTTTTTGCGGATGGGGTGAAGAGATTTTTGTCCAAGGATTTTATGAACATTAACGTCGAGGAGATGTTTGAGACCACGATCGTGCTGACGCTGGCTCTGGCGATCTTTGACCTAGTTAAAGCGATATTTGAAGAAGAGGTGCTGGGTAAAAGCAAGCATGGCGATAACGGCGAAAACAAAACGATGGTGCGTTTTATCGGCTCGATCATCATCGCGCTTGCGATCGAGGCTTTGATGCTCGTGTTTAAATTTGCCATCACGGCGCCCGATCACATCATAAACGCAATCTATCTGATCGGCGGCGTTGCGATGCTGATGATCGCGCTTAGCGTCTATCTTTTTGCAACCAAGCAAAGGAGCTCGCATTGATCGGCATCATCGACTACGGCGCGGGAAATTTAAGAAGCGTGCTAAACGCGTTTGAGAGTTTAAATTTAAAGGCGCAGCTGGCGGTTCGCGGCGAAGAGCTGGGCAAATTTGACAAGATCATCTTGCCCGGCGTCGGAGCTTTTGGCGAAGCGATGCAAAAGCTAAAAGATAGAGACTTTATCCCCGCGATAAAAGAAGCCGTAGTTGACGGAAAGCCGTTTTTAGGCATTTGCCTGGGTATGCAGCTGCTTTTTGAGCAAAGCGAGGAGTTTGGCCTAAACGAGGGGCTCGGGCTCGTAAAAGGGCGAGTGGTTAAATTTGACCCGTCTAAATTTGATACGCCGCTAAAGGTGCCTCACACGGGGTGGAATACCATAAATTTTACCAAGCAAACGCCGATAAATAAGGATCTGGCGGCTAGTGAATATCTATACTTCGTGCACTCTTATCACGTAGTTTGCGAGGACGATGCGGCGCTTGGCTTTAGCGAATACGGCTATAAATTCGTAAGCGCGGTGTGTAAAGATAATATTTTCGGCTTTCAGCCGCACCCCGAAAAGAGCCATGAAACGGGGCTAAAAATTTTACGAAATTTCGGAGAGATGTGATGGAAATTTTCCCTGCGATAGATCTAAAAGAGGGCAAAGCGGTTCGGCTTTTTAAAGGCGAGATGAGTAGCGCCAAAATCTACTCGGACGCGCCGTGGGAGCTAGCCAAAAGGTTTGAAGATATGGGCGCAAAGTGGCTTCACGTCGTGGATCTTGACGGAGCGTTTGCAGGTGAAGCGGTAAATCTAAAAACCGTAGAAAAGATCGCAAAAGCCGCAAATTTACAAATCCAAATCGGCGGCGGGATACGCGACGAAGCGCGAATAAAAAGCTACCTAGATAGCGGCATAACGCGCGTTATCTTAGGCTCTACGGCGCTAAAAGATCCAAATTTTACTAAAGAAATGGCGCAAAAATACCGAGTCGCCGTCGGCATAGACGCCAAAGACGGCTTCGTCGCCGTGCAGGGCTGGGCGGAGGTGTCGCAGATGAGGGCGACCGAGCTAGCGCGCAAATTTGCCGGAGCCGGAGTCGAAGCGATCATCTGCACCGATATCTCAAAAGACGGCACCCTTAGCGGCGTGAACGTTGAGTTTACCTCGCAAATCGCAAAAGCAAGCGGTATAAATACGATCGCAAGCGGCGGCATAAAAGATATAGAGGATATTCGGGCTCTAATGCGTGCGACAGACGTTTACGGCGCGATCGTGGGCAAGGCGTACTATGAAGGGACGCTTGATCTAAAAGAGGCCTTTAAATTGGGCTGATAAATTTTTAAAGTAAATTTAAATATAAAATTTGCTAGAATTGGACATTTTTTAAAAAAGGATGCGATTGTGAAAATACTAGTAGTCGACGACAGCTCTACTATGAGAAGAATTATAAAAAACACCCTACAAAGGCTCGGGCATCAAGAAATTTTAGAGGCTGAGCACGGAGTCGAAGCGTGGCAAATTTTGAGCCAGCACAGCGATATAAACGTGCTTATCACGGACTGGAATATGCCTGAAATGAACGGCCTTGAGCTCGTAAAAAAGGTCCGCGCCGAGGCAAAATACGTCGATATGCCTATCATCATGGTAACGACCGAGGGCGGTAAAGCCGAGGTCATCACTGCGCTAAAAGCAGGCGTCAATAACTACATCGTAAAGCCGTTTACGCCGCAAGTTTTAAAAGAAAAACTTGAAGACGTTTTGGGCTAAAAGAGCGTAAATTTGAAAGATAAATTTTACGAGCTTGAAGTTCTTTGTTCGCAGGAGCTTCGCGAGCTTTTTGAGGATCTCGTTTTTTCTTTGGGCGTTACTTGCACGCAGGAGACTGACGGCGGGTTTATCATCCGAGACGAAGACGAGCTAGATGAAGTGGAATTTGGCCTGAAAGAATACGCAAAATCTCTACAAGACGCGCTCGGCCGCGAGATCGAATTTAAGATAACAAAAAGTCAAAAAGAAAATAAAGACTGGCTATACGAATACAAAAAAAACGTAAGACCGATAGGGATAGGTAAATTTTACATCCACCCAAGCTGGGAAGAGTCTAAAGACGGGTTTGAAAACATCATCATCGACCCCGCTCTTGCCTTTGGCTCGGGTCACCACGAGAGCACGAGTGCCTGTATAGAGTATCTGCAAAAATACACCGCAAACGGTATGAGCGCGCTTGACGTGGGCTGTGGAAGCGGGATACTAAGCATTGCTCTAGTAAAGTTAGGCTGCGTAACAGATGCCTGCGATACCGACGAACAAGCAGTGCAAAGCTCGCAGAAAAACGCCGAGCTAAACGGGGTTAAATTTAATCAAATTTGGACCGGTTCTGTGGCGAATCTGGATAAAAAATACGACGTCGTCGTCGCAAACATTATCGCCGACGTGATACTAATGCTAAAAAACGATTTGATAAATTTGCTAAAAGAGAGCTCTTATCTCGTTTTAGCAGGCGTTTTGGATAAGTACGAAACGCGAATTTTAGAGGCTTTTTCGTCGCTTAAGCTGGTAGAGAGCCAAACCAAAAACGAGTGGAAAAGCTTCGTATTTCAAAAAGCGTAAAATAATTTAAGGAACATAATGGATAACAAAAAAAACGATGATAAAAATTTAAATAACGGCGGAAACGGCTTTTTTAATAAAAATCCGATTATGATTTTCGCGATTTTCGCAGTAGTCGTCGTGCTGGTGTTTAAGGGGCTAAACGGCGACGTAGACGGTATGCCGATAACAGGACAAAGCGCGGTAACTGCTAAAAATTTATCGTATTCGGATATAAAAGAGATGATAAAAAATAAGCAAGTCGCAAAGGTCGGCATCTCTGAAACCTCGATAAAAGCCGTTGATAACGGCGGTGCGGTCTATACGGCAAAGAGGGTGGGCGACTCTACTTTGGTTCCTCTTTTAGAGGAGCAAAAGATCCCTTACGGAGCGTATAGCGAGACGAATTGGTTTACCGAGATGATTTTCTCGTGGGTGCTTCCTATTTTTATTTTCTTTGGAATTTGGATGTTTTTGGCTAGCCGTATGCAGCGAAATATGGGTAGCGGAATCCTTGGAATGGGAAGCTCCAAAAAGCTCGTAAACTCGGAAAAGCCGAAGGTTAAATTTACCGACGTAGCGGGCGTGCAGGAGGCTAAAGAGGAAGTCAAGGAAATCGTGGATTTTCTAAAACATCCCGATAGATATATAAATTTGGGAGCCAAAATCCCAAAAGGCGTGCTTTTAGTTGGACCTCCCGGCACTGGTAAAACTTTACTTGCAAAGGCCGTCGCAGGCGAAGCGGACGTGCCGTTTTTCTCGGTTTCGGGATCGAGCTTTATCGAGATGTTCGTCGGCGTGGGCGCTAGCCGTGTGAGGGATCTTTTTGAAAATGCGAAAAAAGAGGCTCCGGCGATCGTCTTTATAGACGAGATCGACGCCATCGGCAAGAGCCGCGCAGCTAGCGGCATGATCGGCGGAAACGACGAGCGCGAGCAGACGCTAAACCAGCTTTTGGCCGAGATGGACGGCTTTAGCTCGGATGCATCGCCCGTTATCGTACTTGCCGCGACGAATCGTCCCGAGGTGCTTGACGCAGCGCTTTTAAGGCCGGGTAGATTTGACAGGCAGGTGCTCGTCGATAAGCCTGATTTTAAAGGTAGGATCGAAATTTTACGCGTGCACATGAAAGATATCAAGCTCGATCATAGCGTCAGTATCGAGGATATCGCGCGTATGACGGCGGGTCTTGCGGGAGCGGATCTGGCAAACATCATAAACGAGGCCGCGCTACTAGCGGGCAGAAAAGAAAAAGGTAAGGTCGAGCAGTCTGATTTACTCGAGGCCGTCGAGCGAGCGATCGCTGGTCTTGAGAAAAAATCTCGCCGCATAAATCCGAAAGAAAAGCGCATCGTGGCCTATCACGAGAGCGGACACGCGCTCATAGCCGAAACCACCAAGGGCGCAAACAGGGTTACCAAAGTATCGATCATACCGCGCGGCCTTGCGGCGCTGGGATACACGCTCCACACGCCTGAAGAGAATAAATTTATGATGCAGCGTCACGAGCTGATGGCCGAAGTGGACGTGCTTCTAGCAGGACGCGCGGCGGAAGAGGTCTTTATAAAAGAGATTTCGACCGGTGCGGGCAACGACCTAGAGCGCGCTACCGATATACTTCGCTCGATGATCTCGATATACGGTATGAGCGATATTGCCGGACTTATGGTGCTTGAAAAGCGCCGCAGTACCTTCCTCTCGGGAGGTCAGGCCGATAGGGACTATAGCGACAAAACTGCGGAAAAAGTGGACGAATTTATCAAAACCACGCTTGATGAGCGCTATAAACACGTGCTTGAGACGCTAAGAACCTACGGCGATGCGATAGAAAAGATGGTTGAGGCGCTTTACGAAGAGGAAACCATCGAGGGCGCGAAAGTTAGAGAGATCATCGCAAACTACGAAAAAGAGCGCGGTCTACCTAGTAGGCTCGTAAATTTAGAAGACAAAGAGGAACAAGCGTAAAGATATGCAAAACGTCGGGCTAATCGCAAAACAGGGCTACAAATACGTTTTTGTTTTAGGGCTTTTGCTTTTGCTTGCGCTGGTTTTGGGCGTATGTCAAATTTTATTTTTCGCGCTGTTTGCGCTTTGCATATTTTGGTTTAGAAACCCGGAGCGAGCTCTAGGCAGCGACGATGCATACGCCGTGCTTAGCCCGGTCGACGGCAAGATAGAAAGCATAGATAAAATTTACTATTTTGACACGCAGTGCGTAGCCATAACTATCCGTAAGGGCGTATTTGACGCGGGTGCGCTCAGAGCTCCTTGCGATATGGAGCTTTTAGAGGCCAAACAAAGGCATGGTCTGTTTTTGTGTAATGCTATGGAAGCTTCTAAAAATTTAAACGAGCGAGCCTTGTTTGTCTGTAAAAACTCAAATAATAAATTTGCGATCCGCGTCATCGCAGGGCCTCTTAGCAAAGGCATTTCTTTTGAAAATTTTAGCCGACTAAAAGCGGGCAGGAGATTTGGCTTTTTAAGTAGCGGCGAGGTGATTTTGATACTACCCGCAAATGCTCGAATAAGCGTCAGCGTAGGCGAAAATGTCGCGAGTGCCGGCATTTTAGGGTTTTTTAGCTATGAGGAAAAAGATGCAAGACAATCAGCATAAACTTCAGTTAATGTACATTTTGCCAAATTTATTCACGGCTGCTTCGGCTTTTTTGGGTATTATCAGCATTATCGCTTCCGTGCGCGGCTATATCGCGGCTAGCGCAGGGCTGGACGATGAAGCTAACGGCTATTTTTTCAAAGCTATTATTTACATAGTTTTATCGCTATTTTTGGACGGACTTGACGGACGCGTAGCGAGACTAACTAAAACTACGTCAAAATTTGGCGTAGAGTTTGATAGTCTTGCAGACGTCATAGCTTTCGGCGTTGCGCCGGCGATGCTTTTTTATTTTACGGTCGGGCATAGCTTCGGGCGTTTGGGTTCGCTAGTAGCCGCGCTGTTCGTGGTTTTTGGCGCTATTAGACTTGCACGGTTTAACGTAATGACCGGCACCTACGAGCCGTCCGTTTTTATCGGCCTTCCGATACCTACGGCCGCGATCGTTTCGGCATTTTGGGTCGGGCTAAGCTTAGAATACGACTTTACAAGAAGCGCCGAGTGGTTTTTGATGTTTTTGCAAATTTTGCTTTCGGTCTTGATGGTGAGCAATATCCGCTACCCGAGCTTTAAAAAAGTAGATCTCAAAAGAGCTGATTTTTTGCGCATCTTAGTCGGACTTACAGTTGCGTTTTCGGCTATTTACGTTTGCCCTATAGAAGCTGTTACGACTTTAATGAGCGTTTATGTTTCTTACGGTATAATCAGGTACGTTTTTATGAGATTTAAAAACAAAAAAATTCAAAAGGAGAGCGAATGAACGGCAACGTCAAATTTAACGCATTTTTCTCCCTACTTCTGCTGCTGCGCTAAGCAGCGACTCTTTCACACCCCAATAATCAAATTTAACCGCACAAACTAAAACTATAAAAAAGGATAAGAAATGAACGAAAATAAAATTATAATATTTGACACTACGCTTCGCGACGGCGAGCAAAGCCCCGGCGCATCAATGAATACCGAGGAGAAAATCCGTATCGCGCGCCAGCTAGAGCGCCTAAACGTAGACGTCATGGAGGTCGGTTTTGCCGCGGCTAGCAGGGGCGATTTTGACGCGATACATCAGATCGCTAAGCAAGCCTCAAACGCCTCTATCTGTTCGCTCGCCCGTGCCGTGGACGGCGATATAAAGGCTGCGGGAGAGGCTATCGCTCCGGCAAAAAATAGGCGCATCCACACCTTTATCGCTACAAGCCCGATCCATATGGAGTTTAAGCTAAAAATGTCTCCCGATGAAGTGATTAGGCGTGCCGTGCGAGCCGTGGAATACGCTAAAACTTTCTGCGACGACGTCGAGTTTAGCTGCGAGGACGCGTGCAGGAGCGAGATGAGCTTTTTAAAAGAAATTTGCGACGCCGCCATAAACGCCGGAGCAAAAACCATCAACATCCCAGACACCGTGGGGTATCTATATCCAGAGGAGATTACCGCTCGCATAGGAGAAATGGTTAAATTTATAAACGGCCGCGCAGTCGTCTCCGTGCATAATCACAACGACCTAGGCCTAGCTACGGCAAACTCGCTAGCCGCGATAAAAGCGGGCGCAAGGCAGGTCGAGTGTACGCTAAACGGTATCGGCGAGCGTGCGGGAAATGCCGCGCTTGAGGAGATCGTGATGGCGATAAAGACGCGTAGCGACGTATTCGCGCCGCTTTATACGGACATAGTTTATAAAGAAATTTATCCTAGCTCGCGCCTGCTAGCGGGTATCATCGGCATCGAGCCTCAGCCAAATAAAGCCATCGTCGGCAAAAACGCCTTCGCTCACGAAAGCGGCATCCACCAAGACGGCGTGCTAAAACACAAAGAAACCTACGAAATCATCAGTGCCGAGAGCATCGGACTGGATAAAAACTCGCTGATACTAGGCAAGCACTCGGGTCGCCACGCCTTTAAAGATAAGCTAATTAGTCTTGGTTTTGAGCTAGAAGATAGCGCGCTAAACGAGGCGTTTGAGAAATTTAAGGCGCTAGCGGATAAGA
>CAUSIL010000035.1:0-12771 GCA_963531395.1 uncultured Campylobacter sp. | reverse complement strand
TATTCGCTCTTGCAAGCTCGCGCACTCCTCTTTGAAACGCTCGGCCTCGCCTTTAGCCTCTAAAATTTCAGCCCTCAAGCGTTCGATCTCGTTTTTAGCTTTAGCTAGCTCTGGGGCGAGATTTTTCGCGCCGGACGGGGCTTGTTTCATCTCAGCCTCGGCCGCCTCATTTTGCGGCATAGCTTCCCACTCTTGCTCGCTTATGATATTCACGGAGGCAAAGCCGTCCTCGCCCTTATCTCGCACCACGACGTAGCCGATGCTTCCGCCGCTGATCTGTCCTTCGTCATCGCCTTTTTTATAGACGCTAAGCCCATTCGTGGCCAAAGCGACGATAACGCCCAAAACCTCGTATTTGTCCCTATACGCCATGTCTTCTCCTTTAAAATTTTTATTATTTTATTTACCCGCGTCCTAAAAAAAGTATAAAATTTTAAGACGACAACCATATCTACACTCCGCCGTTTGCCAAAGCCGCCATCTCTATCTCATCCTCGCTCGGTTCGCTTTGCGCCTGCGCTTCTTGCTCCGCTTGCGCTTGTTCTATTTGCGCCTGCTCCATAGCCTGAGCCTGCGCCGCCTCCTGCATCGCAGACATCTGCGCCATAGCCTCGTCTACCTGCTCTATCGGCGCGTTTTCGCCCAGGATTAGAGTTAGCACCTCTTTGATTATTTCGCCCGTTATTTGCGGCGAGCTTATTTGATTTTGCGCTAGCACGCCCAGCAGGCCGTTTAGTTGGCTTATTTTGACTTCGTTTGCTATCGTCGTGCCAAAATTTACCGAAACGTCAAAATCTAGACGGTTCGCCTTTCTTTGCGCAAGCGTGCCGATCACGTCTATCACGCTCTCGTCTTCGGTGATTTTTACGAATTCATCGTCGCTTACGAAACGGTATAGTAGCTCTACGAAGTGCTGCGCGTAGCTTGAGAGCATAGTTTCTAGCAAGGTTTGCATCATGCTTTCTATTCTCATCGAGCTTGCGGCGTTTACCGTTTGTAGCGCGCCCATAGCGCGGCGATCGCTCGGGCTAGTTTGCCCCGTCATCACGCTATTTACGCCGGTTGCTATTTCGTACTCTTTACCGAGCATATTTATCTCTTCGCTTAGCTGATACGTAGGCGGTGTCGGAAACGGCATTATGACGTCGCTTACCCTAGCGCCCATGTCCGTTTCTACCCTGATGACCTTTTTTCTAGCCATCACGTCGCTAACCGCCACCGCGCCCTTGGTTTTATCTACCACGAACGACGGGTCTATTTGGTTTTCGGTGATGTCGATTTTTTGATTGCGCTTGATGTTGTATTCTTCTTGGATTTCTTTGACGATTTCCGGCACGCACGAGCCGTATACGGCGTTTTCGTTTTCGCGCATGCTCTCCTCGATGCTAGGCATCGCGTCTATGCAGTAGCCAAAGTGAAACGGCAGAGTCGAAAATTTCGTCTCTCTTACCAAGAAGTCATTAGCAAAGCTCTTTAGCTCCCACATCTGGCGGCCGTTTACATAGACCTTTTTGTAGATATCTTTCATCTGCACCCTCTGGCTCCACTCTACCTTTGAGCCCAGGATGAGATCTTTGTCTTTGCCTTTGTAAAATTTCGTTTTGATTTTTTCTTCGACCTGGCGCACGGATTGACGCCATTTGTAGCAGACGTATTCTATGTCGTTGATGTCGCTTGCGTATTTGTCAAAGGCTAGATCGGTGATAGGGATGAAGCGAGTAGCGATATCGCCCTGCTCTTTGTCGTAGAAAAGATTTACTATGCCTAGCGGTAAGTATAGCGCGCTTAGCACGGCCTTACTTAGCCCTACGCGGTGCTCTTTTTTCTTCCATCGGTTTTTGAGTACCGCCGTGAGCGCGTTTTGCAGGATTAGATCATCATCGCTTCTGCGTCCGACGCGAGTGATCTCGATCGGGCAGCGATCGCTCATAAAGCTTGTTTTAAAGATAGCGTGGATGATAAAAACGGTGGTTTTGATTAGGGGGACATATAGTTTAGAACGGCTACGCTCGGAGTTTTTGAGCTTGCTCGTTCGCTTGTCGTCTTTGTATGTGGCGAGAAACGCCGCTTCGCATTTTAAAAATCTATCTTTGTGGGCTTCAAGATCTCTAAATGCTTTTTCGATTAAATTTAAGTCGTTATCCATCTAAACTCTCCGCTTTTTTGTGGATAGTTTAGATTATGAGTTTCCTAAAAAACGTATAAATTTTATACGATGTTATTAAAATTAGATATTTCCGCCTCTTCTTGAGCAGTAGCCGCTCGGTGCGTTAGCTGTTTGGCGCTACTTAAAAAATCACCCTCGTTAAAAGGCCTAGCTTCACTACCGTCGCATATATACATATCTTCTTTGCGAAAAATTTTTTTTACGAATTTTAATAACTCTTCATTGTTTTTATCTATAATATCTGAATCCTGGTTGTGTTCTGGTTTTACCACAAGCTCCGCGTGGCAGTCTTTTTTATTCGACTCTATCTCAAAGGCATGCGGTAGTAGGTTTGCATCAAAGGACCAGAAAATACAAGGGCTGCCAAGGCTTCGGTATGTGCCTTGGTTAGCTTTGACATATCCGCATATTCCCCCGTTTTTATTTGTAGCGCACTCGGCGTCAATGAGCGATATCCCCCGTTCAAATTTGCCTCCTCTGGACTTAAGTATAAATATCTTTGTAGGGCTGAATTTTCGAATTCGGCAGATATCCAATTTATGAATGAGTCTGGCATAGATTTTAGTCTTTTCTCTAGCATTGGTATTGTATGTGTAAATTCTTTGAGTGTTGCATTGGTCTTGCATTTTATTATCTCTTCTTGTATATGTTTAGCTACCCCTTCAATCTTTACGACCTTAAAGTCTCTTATATCGTCTTGCGTTTCTACGTAGCTTGTTGCTTCGTTTTGTTCGTAGTCTATAAAGACGCTTATCGTATCGCCGTTTTTTAAATTAAAATCTAAATTTACTTCTCCATAGTCGGTAGGCGTTGCATCTATGCTTTCTATGTATTCGTCGTCTATTTTTCTCACTATGGCGATAGCAATATACGCATTTTCTTTACGTATTTCTTCTCCTTCGCCATAGTTCCATCCCTTCTTTAGCTCCAAAAGGCTAAGTATTTTTGCCTCAATTTCTTTTAAATTTAGCATTTTATTATAAGCCCTCTAGCTTCTCCATAGCTTCTTCTAGCGAGTCTATGTGCCCTAGTTTGTTTTCTACTTTTTTTATACTATCGGCAAGCGCGATACTTAGACTTTTAGCGGTTTCAAAAGGCATTATAAGCCTACCCGTTTCGCCACCACCAGAAGTGATCATTACGGCTATATCAGTGCTTGATACTCCGACTCCAAAGCCATTAAAATATACATCGCCAATATAGTTGCGACTTCTATTTAGCACAGTCTCAAATTCTTCATTATTTATTTTTCTATCCATCTTACTCTCCTAAAACACCCTAAATATATCATATTTTCCATAAATTTACGCGAATTTTTACGCACTGCAAGTCAATTTTAAACTATCTCAGCTTTTTATACCCCTTTTTACCCGTATACGGGTTTACGTTGCCTTTCGTACTGTAGTTGTTTAGTCTTGTGCCGTCTTTTCTTGTTTTATAGTGCGGCATTACGTAAGTTCCGTTTTTCTTCATGTAGCCTCGCGTTCTTTGTGCGCCTTCGGCTACGCTAGCCAAAACAAATAGTGCAAGCATGCACGCTAAAATTTTTCTAAGCATGGTGTTTCCCCTTTGTTTTTTATTGTTAAAAGGCCGCCGTATCAATGCACGCCAGCGGCACCATAGGACTACAAATCGTTACAACAAATTTACAATTGCAGCGATCGCAACTGTAATTTTGCTTATTTAAAAAACGTATTATCGTATAAGCCGTTTTGGTTATATTCCATTGAGTTATTCAAAAAGCTATCAGACGAGAAGTTGTTAAGATATTTGTCTTTTTTATCTTGGTAGCTGTCCATTTCGAGCGTTCTTTCTTTGCCGTCTTCGTAGTCGTATACCTCTAGCTCTACCTTGCCGCCATACGTTCTGTTTATGTTTAACACTTCTACGTCTTTATATTTTCCGTCGTTATAGTCGAAAATTTCTATATCTTTCCCGCTTCTAACGAGGTTATTCTTTTCGATTTCTACAAAGCCACCCTTTTCCCAATCATAGCCGTCCCATGCGAAACACGCCGCAGCTACTAACATACACGCTAAAATTTTCTTTAGCATTACCGTCTCCTTTTTAGTTTTATTTTTGTTTATTTTTTCGCCAAATTTCAGGCTTTATCGGATTTTTATCACGCCATAATCCAAGCCCTTTGCTTCGCGCTTGCCACTCTTGTGATTCATAAATTTTCGAGTATTTTGTAAAAGCCCATGCATAGCCGTTTAACACCAAAATTTCGTTTACATCTCTGCCGCCTAGATACACGATCCCCAAAACGCGCTTATATCTATCCTTGCCGCGCTCCTCTATTTGCACGGTTTTACCGGCGATCATATCCGACAAGTATCGTTTTGCGGCCATACCGTAAGGTTGCTTCTTCTCCGGCGCATCTACGCCGTAAAGTCTTATTTTGATCTGTTCTCTTTCAGGCGTTAAAATTCTGATCGTGTCGCCGTCCGTTACGCTTATGACTTTACCCTCGAGCGCAAATAGAAAAATAGGTATTAAAAATAAGGCTAAAAATTTCAATTTGGAAAATCGCCTTTATAGTTTTCTGTAAATAAAATATCAAGCCTATTTATTGCGTCGGCTGTTTGCTTTAGTTCCTGTGTTACTTCATCAACAGAAAACCTATAATACCCCTGCTTTCCGTTGTATAAAAGCCTAAATCCATCCTCTCTTCCAACAAACGGATCTCCGTATATTTTCTCGCCAGTACTTCCAACTCCGACGAATTCCCGCTCTTCTGCTATATCCTTTTCGCCTTCTGCTAGTCTTTTGAGTCTATTATTAAATTTTGGTATAAGCTCGTTATATCTGTTTAGTTTTTCTGCATCGTAGTAATGCTTATATAAACTAGTAATATCCGCCTCGTAACTCTTAAATCCTACCGTCTTAACAACCTCATGTTTACTATGTGTTTCTAATGCTGAAGCCATAAACTCTTTAACAAAAACTAATGGCGGATAATTGTTATCCTTTAAAAAAACTATAGTATAAAATTTTTCTTTTGGATCCTTTATGGAATTTATGACTTCCCAAAAATGATCATACATGCTTTTATCCACATAACCATCCTCGCCGACTACATAGTTTATGATGTACTTTGCCTCCTCGGCTGCCTCTTTATTATATGCTTGTTGCTCTACCTTTGGGATAGAAACCGCGCATCCACAAAAGCCAATCAAAAGCAATATGGCTAAAAAAACTTTTTTCATGATTATCTCCTTAAATTTTCGAAAGTTCTCTAAAAGCTTCCAGCTTTTTTAAAACGTTTTGCTTAAACTCTTTATTTGCATAAGCTAGCAGATAGGCTATTTTTATATCGTCTCCCACTAGCTCGCGCGTTCCGCCTTCTATTTTTATGCGGCCATACTCGTTTAAGCCGGTAGCCTCGCCCGGATCTAGCAAGATACCGTGTATTATCCGTTCTATCGCATGCGCTGCAACGGCTATTTTTTGTGGTATTCCGCTAGTCGGTATTTTTTTGAAGTCTTCTCTTGTTAATTGAAAAATTTTTATAAACTCGTCATTTGTTTTTATAAACAAGCGTTTTTTTAAATCTTCCAAATCTCTATATACCCTATTCGGATCATTGTCTTTTATGGCGTTTATGAGTTCGATATCTTCGTCTTTTACCAAGCTTTGCCCTATGTGATAGTTTCCCACGCTGACGTTATTGCCGTTTATAAAATGCCCATTTGATACGTTTACTCCGTTAAATTGCATCTCTATTATCCTGCGCCACTTCTGCGGTATCTCTTTTCTGCTTATCCACCTATCTATTGACGCTTTTGAAGTATTTAAAACTACCGCCAACTCTTCGTCCGTCTTTAGCCTCAAACGAAATTTTAAGTCGTTCAACTCATCCCTGACAGTCATTTTTATCTCCTTTAAGAAAAAAAATGTTATAATTTCTCTTGACATTTTTATAACATTTGTTATATAATTGCAACACTTTAAATCAAAACTTTTGATTTAAAGGCTTTAAAAATAAGCCTTAAATTAAAAGTTTTGATTTTTTACCCTAAATTATAGCTTTTTAAAGCTAAAAAAGGACTATTTATGAAACCAAAGCCGAGCGATTATATAGCTCTAAGCGAGGTCGGCGACAGACTAGAGGGCATTAGGCTGATTTTCGGGCTGGACATGGTCGCGATGTGCGAGATGCTAGGCACTACGAAATATTTTTTCAACGAAGTTAAACGCGGCCGCAAACTCATCCCCTACGAGTGGGTGATAAAGCTTGCCGAAAAGTACGACCTCAATCAAAACTGGATATATCAAGGACAAGGCGAAATTTTTACCAAAAAGGATAGAGTATGACCGAGCAATTCGCATTCGGAGTTATCGCTATCATCGTCTGCGCTTTCGTCGGAGGCGCTATACTGACGCTGGGAACGCTAGCCCTAATTTTACGCAAAAAAGGCTAAGCTATGACTGCAAAGAGGGATTATATACGCATAGACCACGCTTCTATTTTGCAAACTTGCAAGAAAAATCTGCAAAATTTGAGCTACCTAGACCGCAAAAACGACCGTCACGATCGCTTTTTGATTTTGGAGCATGCCCTCTTCGTGAAGCAAAACTACCTTTGCCCGCATTTTGACGAGGTGGCGGATTGGTACTACAAGGCTCTTGAATGCGCCGCCAGCGAAAGCGCGCTTGCGGACTACGTAGCCAAACATACCGGCAAAAACAAGGCCGCGATATACTTTTATTTTCGTCGCTTTCGCTTCAAAAACCCAGGTTTCGCACACGAAGTCGTGGAAATTTTAAAAAAATTTATTAGAGAAAACAACCTTTTTGCGGATGTGGAATAATGAGCGGCGATAGCATTTTTCAAACGATTAAACAAACCGTATCTAAACACGATTTTAAAGATTTTATCCAAAGCGTTTATAGTATCGAGTTTAAAGGGGGCAACGCCTTTTGCCCGTTTCACGATCACAACAACGCCACCCCTAGCCTCGGCATTAACTCCGACGCTAGCGGTGCGTATTTCAAGTGCTTTGCTTGCAATACTAGCGGCGATATCGTTAAATTCGTCGAGCTAAAAGAGCAAATTTCGCCGCTTCAAGCGGCCAAAAGGGTTTGCGATCACTTCGGTATCCCAAATGCAATAAACGCAAAAGAGATGACCGAAGAGGAAAAGAAAGCCTACGAGGCGCACCAAGCCGTGCTCAAAGCCGAAAATGAAGCTCGCATGAAAAAAGAGGCCGCCGAACGCACGAACAAGGAAGCCAAGCTTAAATTTAGGTTGTCTAAAACCGCTCCGCAGCTCGTGGAAAATAAGCTAAAAAATTACGATTTGATTAAGGATCAAATTTCAGCCCTATTCCCGACGCCTAGCGATAGCTTTGACGCATATAGCCGCGAACTTATCGGGTATAGCTTCGAGCATAAAAGCCTGGCCGTCATCATCAGAGACGCCGCCGGCACGCCGGTAAATATAAAATATAGAGAGAAATTTGCCTACGATGCTAGCAAGGGAGAGCTAACTAGCGAGCGAATGCCCGGCAAATGGATCGGCGAGAGCGGCGCGCACGCTAGTCCGTTTCCGCTAAATTTTTACGCCGACTATAAAGGCGATAAGGTAGTTATTTGCGAGGGCGAAAAAGACGCATTAAATTTGATGTGTTTTGGTATATGCGCTTTGACTCTGGGCGGCGTAACGGCGAGCTGGGAAGAGCACAAAGAGCTTTTAAGAGACAAACACGTTTTTATCTGGTTTGACCACGACGAGGCGGGCTACGAAAACGCTATCAAGAAATTTTACGAGCTAAAAGACGTCGCCAAAAGTATCCGCATCGTACTATTTTATATGATAGGCAAAAACTTTTCAAAAGGCTACGACATCAGCGATTATCTTTACGACTTCGCCTTTAAATTTCAGGGCGCTAGTCCGCTCGACGTCGTCGCTTTTAGCTGTTTTGAGCCGACGAACGTCGTTATAGACGAGATATGCGAATACTTCCCGAGTCTTTCAATAAAGTTAGATAAATTTAAACAAAATTTGCCTATCAAGGAATTTCGCCAAATCAAAGCCGAGATAATGGCGCAAGATATCGAAGGCAACTTCATAAATATTTTTCCGGTCAAAGGCGAGCTAGACGACAAATACGTCGACGAAGTGTTAAAAAACGCAAAAGAGCTAGAAAGAAAATCAGGTGAGAGATACGAGGCATTTAAAAAAGCATATATCCAAAATTTTCTTTTAACCGAACAAGAGGAACAAAATTTCGAGCGTTTTTCAAAGGCTTTTAGCGAGGCCCTCCGCATTAACAAAACTATGCGCACGAACTATCATCAAACGCACATAACGGATATGGTCGCGAGTCTAAATCAGACATTTTTAAAGCTAGGCTACCGCCTGGGCGAATATAAAAAGAATTTGCATGTTTGGGCGAGTAATCACTTTATGCAAATCGACGCCAACGCGCTTGCTAAATTTATCCATACGCACTGGATGGCCGCGGCATACGTAGATAAGAAAAAGCAAAGCCGCGAAAACGTAAATAAAATCGTAGAGGATTTAACGAGTCTATCGCTAAATTTAGACGAGATAAAAGCTCACGAGTCGCGCCGCGTTATAAATTTGCTAAACGGTACGATCTTTATCAGTAAAAACGGCGTCATCGTCTTTAAAGAAAAACACGACTACAAAGACGCAGCGACAAATATCTTAAAATTTAACTACGATACGTCGGCCAAGTGCCCAAAATGGACTAAATTTTTGCGTGACGTCACGAGCGACGAGGATGACATAAAAACTCTTATGGAGTTTATCGGCTACTGCTTTATGCCTAGCCACGAGTTTGAAAGCTTCTTGTTTTTATACGGCAAGAGCGGCGCGAACGGCAAGAGCGTAATCCTAGACACCATCAGAAATTTTTTCGGCGAGGATAACGTCTCATCCCTCCAGCTTCAACAGTTTGAAGGGCACCAGCTTTGCGCGCTTACGAATAAGCTCTTAAATATCGGCTCCGAGATCGACAAAAACGGCACCGATAAAGGCCAACTAGCAAATTTAAAAGCTATCGTTAGCACCAAAGACGCGATCACTATAAACCCGAAAAACGAAGAGCCTTATTCATTGCTTCCTAGTGAAAAGCCCAAACTTGCGTTTGCCGGCAACGAAAAACCAAAAAGCGGCATCGATAACGGCGTATTTAGGCGTATGCTGCTTATCGTCTTTGACAAAGAGGTAAAAGATAATCAAAAAATACGCGGCCTTAGCGATCGCTTCAGCGACGAGTTGGCGGGTATTTTTAACATGGCGCTCGAGGGGTTAAAGCGCCTTATCAAACAAAACAAATTTACGCGCTCTAAACGTATGCAAACAGAGCTAGAGGATTATAGAGATAGCGTAAATCCGCTTCGAACTTTTGTTAAAGACGCTATCGTTGCAGACGCGGATTATTTTGTGCCGTCGGTACCGCTTTATAAAATTTATCTGGCGTACATGAACGACAAAGGCGGCAAGCCTATAGCGCAAAAAAACTTTGCCCAGGCTTTGCGCGACGAGCTTACCTTAGCGGGCATTAACTGCTCTTACGGCCAAAAGCGAATGCCAGTAAATTACGCCGGCGTCGGCGAGAGGCCTAGATGCTTTTTCGGTTTTAGGGTTAGCAGCGACAATCTCGACTTTGACACCGTAAGGATCGAAAACGGCGGCGAAATCGTAATAAATCAAATGAGCTATTATCAAGCAGGCGGAGCTAAATCCGATGAAAACTAATCTTTCTTTGTGGCTCACGATGATTTTAAATAAAAATATCTACAAAGCGTCCTATTTTAGGGCGCTTGATAGATGTTTTACATCTGGGACGGCTCACTTCTGGCTCACGATTTTTATTTATCGTGAGCCAACGAAAAGCCGTATTTTTGGGGCTTGGCGGGCTGTTGGCTCGCAATCTCGCCATTTTTGCCCCTATATCGGTTTGAAATCGTTTTTTGTTTTTCAAAAATTTTTTTCATAACCTATATATAAAAAAATGATGAGCCAAAGAGAATTCTTAAGCTATTAAACATCGGTAAAATCGGGTTTAACTGTTGGCTCACATTGTTTAACCTTATGAGCCAAAGAGTTTATAGAATTACGTATTTTAGGGGTTTGGGGCGGCTCACGGTTTTTTGATAATCGTGAGCCACGCGAGCCAAGCCCCTTACGATCTTTTACTTATCATTGTTAAAACGCCTTTATAAGGGGTATTTGGCTATAATGTCGGGATAAAATTTATCCAAAGGAGCTGATATGGCCGAAGAAAAAGAACAAGCGCAGCGCGTAATGCTTACTATGAGCGCCAAACTCAAAGAAACGTTAGATAAAAAAGCCGATGAATTGGGCATTAACACCACTCAATACATTATAAATTTAATCATCAACGACATAAAAACCGATAGAAAAGATTAAAAAATATCTTTTGCTTGCTTTTTAGTAAGCATATAGTTATCATTAAGTATCTTTTAAGTAAATATATGTAATCATTTGCTTATCAATTCACTACGAAAAGGTAAGCAAATGCAATCAATCCCGACTACTCCAACCATATACCCCGTTTATCCGCCCTAGTTTTTAACGGGCTCAATTTTGAGCTCAATGATCTAACGCCCTATTTTAGGGATTTTAAATCAAATTTACAAAGGAAAATCGATGAAAAATTTAGTAGTAAACAGCGTAGAAGTAAAGTTGGAAGTAGTAGAAAACGAGATTTTTACCACTTCTTTACAGGTAGCCGAAGTTTTTGAGAAAGAACACAAGAACGTTTTAAGGGATTTAGAAAAATTTAAGGTCATTGAGCTCAATTTTGAGCTCAATGGCTCCGCCGAGACAGATGAATTTTTTAAGAAAAATTTTATATTAAGCGAATATGTGGATCCTATTGGCCGTAAGCTTCCTATGTATCGGATGACTAAGGACGGTTTCGCCCTTTTGGTTATGGGTTTTACGGGCGAAAAGGCTATGCTTTGGAAGATAGAGTATATCAAAGCCTTCAACCTGATGAGAAACGAGCTTATGCGAATTTATGAAGAAAAATATCAAATAGAACTTGCAAACGAACATGAAAAGCTTTTTGAACAAAAAATAGAAACCGCCCACTACAAAGAGATAGCTGAGGAGCTAGAACAAAAAGCTAGTGATGACGCCTTCAAACAAGCCAAGCTCGATTGCATTAGGTTTAAAAATGAAAGCCGAAAACTATCCGAAGAATACGAAAAGGCAAGGATAGAAAGGCTCGTATACGTCAAAGAAAACAAAAAAGCCGAAATGGAGATGCGCGAACTAAAAAGACGAGTAAAAGAGCTTGAAGACGAAAACGATTTTTTAGAAAAGAGCGTTAAGAAATATAAGGAAGCTCTCGACGAGCGAAAATAGAAAAGTAAAAAACATAAAGGCGTTTTAGCAATGGTAAGTAAAGATAAAGAACTATTCGGACGCGAGCTTTTGATGGCTCTGGGCGGCGACGATACGGACGAAATCATCGGCAGGCTAAAGGCGATTTTATCCTCTTTAACCCCGAACGATCGAAACGTATTTATAGTGCCTATTTTGATTACGCAAATTTCTGGCAACGACGGGTGCGTTATCATAAACGGCAACAGCCAAATAGGCGACGGCAATATCCAAAACAACAAGGGTTGTAAAGCATGAAACAGATGAACGAAACGCAGCAAAAAGCCTTCGAGATATATCTTGATAGCGCGACGTTTGAAACAGACTATAAGCCTATCAGCGAGGAGCAGCTAGCCGCCAAACTAGACGCGCTAGGGCTAAAAGGCTCTAGTAGCTCTATAAATCGCTGGAAAAAGGATTTTAACTGGGCGCAGGCCTTACAAAACAAGGTAACGCTAGCCATGAGCGAGGACAAGCAAACTAGGAATTTGATTCAAAAATCCAGCCTAGAAAGCGCGGTTAAAAACACGAAAGTAGATTTAGACAGAAACAATGTCTTAATTGCGGCAAGCTATCAAATTTTAGAAAAAGAGGCTAGACGTATTATCGAAAAGCAAAACGAGCAAGGCTACGTAAGCAAAGACGACATGGAGATAGTTAAATTTTTTAGCACGCTTTCTACCGCTAGACACGACAAGATGCTAGACCGCCTAGCCCTCATGCCGCCCGAGGCCGTTTCGGCGCAGCAGATTTTGTCCCGCCTAAACGATATCACGATCGAGGTCGAGGACGACGTTGTCGACGCGGAGATTCAAGATGAAAAAGCTAGCAATTAAAATTTACGACACGTCGGCCGCGCCGCAAGGATGGGCTTTACTTATCCGCGGAGTCAAAAAGTTTTTGGCGGCCTTGGCGCTAGTTTTAATTTTCACAATATTTCAAAATTTAGCAAATTTATAAAGGAGAGAGTATGAGCATATTTTTAAAAGTGCTTTTATGGGGCACGATTGTGTTTTTTGCCTTAAGGATATTTGGGCAATTCAGAAATTCAGAGATTATCAGGCTCGCAGGCATAAAGCTAACCTTTGCAAGGGATTGGGTTTTAATATTGTTGTGCCTTTTTGGAATATATTTTCTTGACTAAAAAAGGAGAAGCAAAAGATGGATTTACCTATTTTAAAGATACGCCCTAGCGGCCAAAAACTAGTTTACGACG
>CAUSIL010000034.1:0-13320 GCA_963531395.1 uncultured Campylobacter sp. | reverse complement strand
TTCGCTACGCCAAATTTGGAAGCAAGCTTACGCCGCGTCAAATTTAAACTATTTTACGACGCGGTCCACCCATCTAAAAAGCTCGTCCAGATCGTAGTCGCCGCCGTGACCTTGCCCCCAAGGCACTGCAAAATCAACCGTTTTGCCCGCATTTTGCAGCCCCAGCGCCAAGATAAGCGGTACGGCTAGAGCCGTGTCGGAGTCTGCCGCACCGTGTCTGATACGGTAAAATTTAGCCGCGTTTGCGTTACCTAGATAGCTCATCGCGTTTACCATTTTTATGATTTTAGCGTCAGCGATCTCGCCCGTGCCGCGTTTTGCGCCAAATTCGGTAAAGTGCTTTGCCGCTGCGTCCGCGTCGCCGAAAAAGTCGTTTTCGGGATTTTGTAGCTCTAGTCCGTCAAATGCGGGCACAGCCTTAGCGCGCGGCATAGATAGGACGTAATCGTCAAATTTAAAATCATACCCGAGCGTGCAGCCCTGCGTCTCAAGCGTGAAAAACTCGGGCTTTAGCAGGCTTTTGTCGCGGCTTTTGCGGCGGCGTAGGAGTCTGCGAGCGTCTTTTTGACGTACTCTTTAAAGCTGCCTTCGCCGCTAGGCTCAAGCGTTAGCACGCGACCTTTAGCGTCCTTTAAATTTAGTGAATTTACGTAGGCGGGAAAGGCCGATTTTAGCGCGGCGGAGAGCTCTTTTTGATCTGCGTTTAGCTCGCCGGAGACGGTTTTTGGTTTACCGCTTCGGTCGTTAAACCCAGCCGCGTCAAGCGCGCCAAAGTCCATTTTTTCGTATTTCGTCTGCGCGCCAAACATCCACTCGTAGGCCGCGTCGGCGTTTTCTAGGTTCGTAACCGGGCAGTAGGCGGAGACCGCGTAGATCTCGTCGCTAGCCTTTGCGGCTCCGAGTGCTGCTAGGTAGGGCTCAAACTCGGGCGCGTCCGCCGAGACGCCAAGCAGCGCCGACATCGCTCCACCCGCGCTCGTGCCGTTTGATATGATTTTATTTGCGTCGCCAGCCATCGCCGCGTCGTTAAATTTTAGATACCGCACGGCGGCCTTTAGATCAACGATGGCTGCGGGCGCTTTGCCGCTAAATTTGCCGTTTGCGTCCTTTGAGCTCCTGCCTCTAGCTCCTGGCGCTGCGACGACGTAACCGCGCTCAAGCGCCGCTAACACCGCGTTTGGCTTGCCGTTTTTATCAAGCGCGGGCGTAAAAGGCTCGCCCGGCATATATCCGCCGATGGAGTTTGGCAAAAAGATCGGTGCGCTTGACGTGTCGAATTTGCCCGTCTCGTCTTTTTTGTCCTCGAAATACCGCGCCGGAACGTAGAAATTTAGCCTCTGGAACCGGCTATCAACAGGCTTTGCTACGTAGACTATCCCCTCGTAGGCTCTAAATTTAACCTCTTTTTCGCCCGCTTTTATAGAGCGCGTTTCAAATTTGTCTGGGTCAAATTTTAGATCCGCCGCCTGCGCGCTAATCGCCGCGCACAAGTAAGCCGCCGCGCTCAAAACAAGCGTCCTTTTTTTCATCTTTGCTTCCTTTTGATTTTGCGAGATCTATCCGCAAATCCGCTCAAATTTGGCTACTTGCTACCATCCGGGTTTAGCCCTTTTAGGATGTAGTCAAACTCCGCGTCGCTAAGGTCGTAGTTCATAAATTTCTTATAAAACGCCTTAGTTTGGGCTTTTACGTCGACGTCTTTAAAGAGCTCTGGCTGAACGATGGTAGCCGCCCATAAAATTTGCAGTGCAGACTCCGCGCCGTATCTATCCCAGCTAAACACGCCTTTTGGGTTGCCGTAGACTTTTTTGTTTTTAACCGCTTTTAGCCCTGCAAATACCGGATCGGCGTAAATTTTCTCAACCGCTTTTTGATTGTCCGCGCCGCCCACGATGATGATATCAGGGTCTGCCGCCACGATCTCTTCAGCCGTGATTTCTATCATGCTGCCCTCTTTTTGCACCGCGTTTTTACCGCCCGCGTATTTCACCCACGTGTCGATGATCGTTTTGGTGCCGTCGATTTTTAGCAGGTTCGCGCCGCCTACGATGTGTAGCACTTTAGGGCGCGCAGCGTCGTCTAGTTTGTTCGTGCGCTCGGTGACTAGCGCGATGTTTGCGTCTAGGTTTTCGTTTAGCTCTTTTGCCTTGCTAGCTGCGTCGCCGCCGATTAGCTCAGCCGTTAGCAGCACGCTTTTTTTCATATCGTCGTAGTCGCGAAATATTGCGTTTACCGCGTTAAATCCGTTTTTAGTAAGATTTTCTTGGAAATTTTTATTTAACACTACGATTACGTCCGGGGCTAGTTTAACGAGCTCCTCGATCTGGATATCGTTGCCGTTTAGCGCGGCCGGTACCTCTGCGATGCGCGGGTAAATTTTAGCAAACCATTTATTTTTCTTGATTTGATCGGTCGTAGTTACGATCTTGTCCGCGCCGCCTAGCACCAGGATTACTTGGTTGTTTGCATGCCAGAGCGCGGCTATTTTTTGCGTTTTGGCCGGGATTTTGACCTCGTTGCCCGTCATATCGGTGATGGTTTTGACCTCGGCTCCTAGCGCGACGATAGCGCTTAAAAGCAACATCGTGAGAAATTTTTTCATCTTTTACTCCTTGTGAGATATAAATTTATAATATTACAAAAATGCATATTAAAATTTGTGGAATATTACAAAAATGCATATTAAAATAAGATATATTTTTTAAATTTTAATCAAGAAGCGAATTTAAAAGATAAATTTAAGTAGCCCCGTCCGCGGTTTTGCAAGCGGGGCTAAAAATCACTCGTGGTGATAGTCGTCGTAGATGACCTTGTTGGTTTGGAATTTGATGCGTTTTAGCTCGCGAATACGCAAAAACTCCTCCTCCTCTATCCTTTGGATCTGGATGGCAGCCTTAAAGGTCGGAGTCTTACTGATGAAGTCCCAGCCGTTGCTCGTTAGCTCGTTGCAGCAGCTCTCCCAGTAGTGATAGGTCATCTGGATGACGCCGTCCGGGACGATGCCCGTGACGTCAGCTTTGATGACGATGTAGCCGTATCTACTCCACGCTTTGATGAAGTCTCCTTGCTTTATACCGTAGCGCTGGGCCAGCGCAGGGTTCATCTCTGCGATCGGTCCGATGCTGTCGCCGCCCTCTTCGATAGCTTTTGAGCGTCTAGTCATGACTCCGCCGGCGTACTGATAGACTTTACGCGTAGTTAGCAGCTGTATTGGATACTCGGCATCTGTCGGTTCGTCCACACTACCGGCCATCACTTCGTACTCAGGCGGTAAATTCACGCGTTTAGCAAACTCGGCTTTTGCAGGCTCGATATCAGCCACGCTCTTTACGTGCAAGCAAGGGATAAATTTACCTTTGCCGTCCGGCGTAAAGAATTTTTTGTCTAGATATAGGCTCTGCCCGCCCATGTCGTTTTCATCAGGGCACGGCCAGTGCAGTCCGTGATACTTTTTGATGCGGTAGTAGCTCATGCCGCCGTATCTTCTAGGGTCGCACTTGCGTACCTCTTCCCAAATTTCTTCAGGCGAGTTAAAGTTAAATCCCTCGGTCGCTCCGAGTCTTCGCGCGATCTCGCAGATGATCCACCAATCTTGTCTGGCGTCTCCCGGAGGCGTGATGACGTGCTCGTTGTGCTGTACGCGGCGCTCGGCGTTAGCGTATAGGCCCTCTTTTTCACTACTTGCCACGCCGGGTAGCACGACGTCGGCTTTACGCGACGTTTCGGTTAGGAAGATATCCTGAACCACGTACATATCTACTTTAGAGATCGCTTTTAAGAAGTGGTTGGTGTTTGGATCGGTCATAACCGGGTTTTCGCCCATCGTCCAGAAAAAATGCACTCTGCCGTCAAGGATGGCGTTTGGTACTTCGGTTTTATGGATGCCGATTTTACCGTTTAAGGAGCCCGGCTCTAGATGCCAAACCTGCTCGAACCACTCGCGCTGTTTAGGATCGGTTACCGAGCCTAAATTTGGAAAAATATTTGGCAACACGCCCATATCGCAGCAGCCTTGGACGTTTTCTTGACCGCGTATCGGTAGGTCGCCGCTTCCTAGCTCGCAGATATTTCCGGTTAAAAGGAATAAATTTGATATATCGCAAACCGCGCCTACGCCGTGGTTAAAGTGCGTGACGCCCATACCGTGCGTGATGACGGCCGGACGGATAGTCGCGTACATACGGGCCGCTTTTCTCACGTCCTGCGGGTTTAGGTTGGTATAGCTAGCGATGGCTTCAGGCGAATAGTCCTTGACCGCTTCGCGTACGTATTCTACGCCCTTGGTGCATTCGTTTACGAAGTCCCAATTGACCAAATTTTCCTCGAAAATAACGTAAAGAAGCGAGTTTATAACAGCGATGTTATGCTCGGGCGCTAACTGCAAATGCACGTCCGCTCGGCTGGCAAATTCCGTCTTTATCGGGTCTACCACGATGAGCTTAGCGCCGCGGTTTAGCGCGCGCTGTATGTGCATAGCCGCGATCGGGTGGCCGTTTTCGGGGTTTGAGCCGATCATCAAGATACAATTACTATAAGGTCCAATCTCCGTGAAGCTGTTTGTCGCCGCTCCGTTACCGATTGTTTTGGCAAGACCTGCCACAGTCGGAGCGTGTCAAATTCTAGCGCAGTGATCGACATTATTGGTGCCGATTACGGCGCGCATTATCTTTTGCGCGACGTAGTTGTCCTCTAACGTACAACGAGCCGAGTAGTTGCCTACTAGCGCGTCGGGGCCGTATTTTTCCTTGACCTCTTTCATCTTTGCGACGACTAGATCAAGCGCCTCGTCCCAGCTAGCCTCTTCAAGGTCTCCGTCTTTGCTAAATACTCCGTCTTTTTTGCGGATTAGCGGTTTTGTCAGTCTATCAGGCGCCCCCACGTAGTCCCAGCCGTAAAAGCCCTTTAAGCACAGATTGCCCTGATTTACGGGGTTATCCTGTACTCCTAGCGCGCTTCTTATCACGTTGTTTTCGACGTGAAGCTCGACCTGACAGCCCGTGCCGCAGTACGGGCATATGACTTTACCGGTCTTTGCCATTTTTTCTCCTTTTCCGATGTGCAAAATTTGCACATTTATTAAATATGAAATATTCGCATATTTGTCCTTAAAAGATAATAAATTCTCTTAATATCATAAACCAGTTTCTAAATTTAAGATTTAATTTATATTTTATGTAGGTATATGTAGCTAAAATCACCATTACATCGTAATTTAAAGCGTATCATTTTAGTTACTTATAAAGGCGTATTGAGAGATTTTATTAAGATTGGAATTAGTTATTGTATTAATGTAACTTAAAATTCTACTTAAACGCTTAATCAAATTTGATCCGATTGTGAGGCGTAAAGCGAGCAAAAGGCGGTTAAATTTGAAAGTTTAAATTTGAGTCGTTTCTGATAGTGCGAGCGTTTTGGGATTTTTAAATTTTATGGCGAGTCATTTTGGAGCGCGATAAATTTAGCGTGGCTTTCGGCCGGTCAAATTTGACCGCCGACCACGCGAAACTAAATTTGATTTCGCTATCAAGCCGCGTAAATTTAGTCAAATTTGACTCGTTTGCCAGCCGTCCGCAAAACAGAGTCAAATTTGACGCGTTAAAGAGCCTAGCGAGCCAGCTTGCTCCAAGCCCTTAAGCCGAACGGATCAAAACCCGTGAAACTTTTTTAGCTCCGGATCGATCGGTTTTTTCGCGCCGTCTTTGGTCACGCTCACGTAGGTCGCGATCGCGGATGTCACGTGTATGCACTCGCGAAAGCCCGCCGCATTTAGCCGCAGCGCCGTGACTTCGATCTTGGTTTTGATCGAGGTGTTGCCAACTTCCGTTATCTTGGCGTAGCAGCTCACGACGTCGCCGACGAAAACGGGCTGTTTAAATATAATCTCTTGCATCGAGATCGTCACGACGCGCTCGGGAGCCACTTCTCGCGCGGCCTGAGCGCCGGCAAGGTCGATCTGGCTTAGTATCCAGCCGCCGAATATATTTCCAGCCGAGTTTGTGTCCTTTGGCAGCGCGACTTGTTTTATGCGCGGCTCGCCCATACCCTCTAGCATTTCTTCCATTTTTATCCTTTCGTTTTAGATTCGTAAATTTAGCGACTATTTGCCGCGTTTGGCTTGCTTGCCCTCAAGTAAATTTACCGCGATTTTATCAAATTTTACTTTTTAAATTTTACGCCCGAATTTAAGGCAAATTTGATGCAAAGAACCCAGGCTTATGGCAAATTCGGTAAATTTGCGAAACGCGACATACAAATTTATCCCGCAAAACCCGTATCCTAAAAATGCTAAGCTTGGCGCCCAAAAGGTGCGGGTCTCGGCCGCTAGAAAAAGGCGAATTTGACGTAAAATTTGGGTCAAATTTGCATGCCGGGGCCGCCAGATTTAGCGCAAATTTACCTCGGACTACTTTTCTCCAGCTTGCCATTTCTCCCATTCGCCGCTCTCGTCAAGCTCGTTTCCGATAGCCTTGTAGCGGGCGTAGTAATGCTCTACAAAGGCCCTTGCCTGCGCGTGTTTAGGCAGGTAGCTTTTGCCCTCTTTCTCGCAAAATCTCGCCAAAAACTCGCCCGCAGGAGCGCGCCTTGCGTAGTGAAGCGCCAAATTTTTGTAGTTTGCGAGGCAAATTTCTTTAAATTTAGCGTAATGCTCGCGGTCAAATTTGACGATCAATGCGCCGTCAAAGCTAAGCGCGCCCGAGTCAAACAGCAAGCTCAGGTGTATGAGCCCCTCGCAGTAGTACGCGCGCACCTCATCGACCTCGCGCCACGCGATAAGTCCGACCGCGCGGGCGATCAGCTCGTGAAATACGCTCAGCTCGTAGTCCTCGTCGCCGCCGATAAAGAAATTTACCAGCCCGCCCGTAGTCGCCTTGTACTCCTCGATAAATTTAAACTCTCCGTCCGCGTTCATCGCTTTTTCCGTGTCGGTGCCGACGAAAAGTATATGTCCAAACTCGTGACCGATCGTGGAGATTTCGTAGGTTTTCTTCCAAATTTGCGGCTTTTTAAACAAAATTTCACGCCCGTAGTCCAAAAACTCGCGCGAAAAGATCTCGCCGCTAAGCTTCATAAACGGTCTTGCCTTGGCGCTCTCGTAAACGTGCTCGACGAAGGCGAATATCTTTTTGCCCCGCTCCTTGCTCACGGTCTCGTCGTTTGGCACGACCTGAGCCGAAAATAGCCCGTTTAGCTCGGCGCCGTAGTAGATCATCGGCACGCTGATGTACGTCTGCGTGCGCGCGACGTTTTGCGTCACTTGGCGCGCGAGCAGGGCGTCCTCTATCCCGCACTCGCGGCAAATTTGCTCGTAGGCGCGGATGACGCTAGCTTTAAATTTCCCCTCGTCAAAGTCACTCGCACCCGCTAGCCTCACGTCCCACTCGAGCGCGACGGCGTGCGTGTAGGCATCCTCGTAGTACTCGAGCGGATGGCCGGGCTGCAGCGGGCCTTTTACATCCATCCACGCGCGCTCGGCGTCCTGCCACGCTGGGATCGCGCGGTCGTTTTCTCGCTCGCAAAACGCTGCTTTTAGCTTTTCAAAGTACTTTACGTAGGCCTCGTGCTCGTCGTTTGCGGCTAGCGATTTTAGATTTTTGATTAGCTCCTCTAGCGCGTCCACCACGCGTTTTACTTCTTTTTCAAAAGTCACGGCATACGGCGCGAAGGCGTATTTTTCGCCGTTTTTGAGGACCGCGCCGTAGCTTCGCTCGCCCTTTTGCTCGCCGTCTTTTTGATAGAGGCCGTTTTCGTCTATAAATTTGATCGCCTCGGCCATGCTTGCAAATTTAGCTTCGAAATCTTTATTCGTCGTTTGCAGGATTTGCCTATCCCACGCGCTTTGCCACGCATTCATCGCTAGCCCCGCGCCGTGCATGCCACCAAGTAGCGCCAGGTAAAACTCATCTATTATTTTCTCCTCTTTTACCCGCGCCAAAAGCTTTTCAAAGCGCGCCTCGTAAAACTCGCGCACGAGTTCAAAAGCTTCGTCTTTTATGCGCTCTATCTCGGTCTCCTCGCCCCCTTGCTTTTTTAGCTCGTTTTCTAGCGGCTCAACCTTTAGATCGACTATGCGGCGTAAAACCGCGACTTTTTCGCTCTTTTCACCCTTAAACCCTGCGATTTTTAGCATCTTTAGCACGATCTCGCTTGGGTTATCTAGCTGCCGATACATCGCGTTTAGCTCGTCTTTGCCTGCGGCTACTAGCTCGTTTAATCTTTTAAAATCGTTCACGTTTGTCCTTTTAAAAATTTGGCGTATTTTAGCTTAAATTTGATGCATATCGCGTTAAAAATGAGTAAGCGGGAGTTAAATTTGACGGTGCAGACGACTAAATTTGCGTCCTAAAGAGTGCAGTTTGTAAAACCTAAATTTGCATTTATCTAAAAATAAAGTGCGGACTCAAATTTGAGGTTAAATTTAAGCCCGCGCTAGCAAATTCGGCTAAATTTAACGCTTTAGCGAACAGCGGTTTAAAAAGTAGCAAGCAGGGCAAAATCCCGTGACGCCCACGATAAAGGGCACGAGTCCAACCAGCCCCCACCAGCTGTTAAACACCGCTCCGGCGATCATTATCGCTAGTCCGATCAGCACTCTTATTATCCTAGTTTTTTTACTTAGCATTGAGTTTTCCTTTCTTTATTTTTACATTTTTTACACGTATTTATACTAAAAAATTTATAAAGAGGACAATAACCGTAAACAGCCGTCAGTAGCGGCACGAGACCGACCAGCCACAGCCAGCACTCACAGACGAATCCAAATGCGTATATCCAAACCGCAGCGATTACTAGGCGGATAGTTTTATCTAAAATCCCGACGTTTTGCATTTTCTCTCCTTTATGCTAGGCCTCTTATCATGCCTTGCATGACCATCGGCTTCATCATATATAGCTTCATCGCCCAGTTTAAGTAGCTCTCGCGAGTCGCGCCCATGCACGCTATCGTAGGCTCGGGCTTGCCCGTCCAGTTAAACTCTACCATCACCGCTTTGCCGAATTTCGTTAGCAGCGGGCAGGCAGTGTAGCCGCCGTATCTAGCACTCGGCTCGCGTCCTTTTATAACGTCGGCGAGATTTTGCGCCAGCACAGGATACATCTTGCGTATACTAGCTCCGGTTTTACCCGCAGCAAATCCGCAAACGTCGCCGATAGCAAATATATTTTTAAATTTCGAGTGTTGCAGCGTCTCGCGCGTGAGGCTAATCCAGTTGCCTGCCACATCGCCCTTTTCTACGCTTAGCCCTGCATCGGCGTAGATTTTAGAAGCCTTCATGCGAGGCACTAGGTGTAGGTAGTCGAATTTTACTTCGACTAGCTCTTTAGCGAGTTTATTTTCGCCGTTTTCGCGGTACGGCATAGCATGCTCAAATACCGCTATATTGGCACTTTTATCCACCTCAACCAGCTGATGCGAGGTAAAATACTTCACGTCTCGCTCCTCCAGCATCCCTTCTATCATTTTAGCATAAACAGGAGCGGAAAATATCGTCCGCGCACCCGAGTATATCGAGATATCAAGCTTGTCTCTGTTGCCTAAATTTCGCGCCATATCTTCGGTTAGCAGCGTTACTTTTTTATTTGCGCCCGAACACTTCATCGGTGTTTTGTTGTCGCTAAAGACTATCTTGCCGCCTTCTTTGCCGACTTTTTTCATTATACCGGACATAGCAACGGCGCCTGGGATCGTGTAGATAGAAGTCACGTTGTCGCTGCCGATATCGTCGGCGCTAAGCCCTTTTACGCTCTCAAACTCATACTCCGCTCCACTAGCTATCACGAGGTAGTCGTAGTTCAAATTTGACCCGTCCTCTAGCTTGACGGAATTTGCCGCCGGATCGATAGATACGGCATTTTGCTTTATCCATTTTACGCCGTCTGGGATCAAATTTGATTTTTCGTAGGTTATGTCTTCGGGCAGATAGTGACCGGCTGCGATGAGCGTAAAGCCGGGCTGATAGTAGAAGTACTCGTCCTTATCAAGGACTGCTAGTTCGGCGTTTGGCATATCTCGTCGTAGTTTCGCCGCTAGGCTGATACCGCCTAGACCGCCGCCGATTATCAGGATATTTGTGCGGATGTCCGCATTTTCTCCCGCATTTAGCTTGCTAGCCCCCGCGACTCCCGCCGCCGCTAGCCCCGCCGCGCCTAAAATTTTCAAGACGCCTCTTCTGTCGATGCTTTGCATAAAAGCTCCTTTTAGAAGTTATTGTCAAATCATAGCGCATTTTAAAATTTAAATATGTAACAAAGTCACCTTAACGTCACGACTCCGCGCTTTAGCTCAACAAGCCCCTTTTTCTGCATCTCTTTTAGCGCTCTTGATACCGCCTCTCTCGCGCTAGCGATGTCGTTTGCGATCTGTTCGTGCGTGATCTTTAGCCCGTTTTTCGCTCCGTTTTGCTCGAGGAAATTTATTATTCTCCGAGCTAGAGGCAAAAACAGCGTCTGATCCATCGCCGTTATCGCCGAGCTAAAGCGCGTCGCCATGAGCTCTAGCGCGTGATTTGCCACCTGCGGATAGTTTTCGCGTAGCCTCTTAAATATTTCTCTTGGTATCAAAATCATCCGCACGTCATCTTCGATTTGCAAATTTATCTCAGCTTGTAGCGTTCCAAGCGAGCAAAAGCCGCACAGCATGCAGCTATCGCCGCCTTGCAGGTTAAAGACGGTGATCTCTTTAAAATTACTCGTGCTAACCAGCCCGCGCACACGCCCGCTTATGATGATCGCGTAGCCAAGGCAGCCATCTTTTGGGTATATTCTTTCACCCTTTTTAAAGCTTTTTAGCGTTGCGCTTTTTAACACCGCCTCTTCATCTTGCGCACTAAGCGTAAATTTAGACGTAAACCGCTGCTTTATCGTATCTTTTATCTCATCCCTCGACATACGCGCTCCTTGGTTAAATTCGGCTTTGTTTAATTATATTTTCTTTTACGTAAAAGCGCGGTGATAAAATTTAGCTACAAAATATTTTAAGCATTGATTTATTCCGTGACTAACTCACCGAAATTGCGCTAAAATTCGGCTAAAATTTAGAAAAAACGAGGAAAAATATGAAAACGCAGGACGAAAAATCAAGCCGGCTACAGTATTTTCCGATTATATTTTATGCCGTAGTTATGGGGCTTTGCGGGCTGACTCTTGCTTACGAGCGGCTAAATTTACTCTTTGATATCTCAGGCGCGGTTTTTGAGATTTTGCGAGGCGCGGCGAGCCTAGCATACGCGCTCGTCTGCGTTTTTTACGCGGCTAAGCTAATAAAACACCCGCAAGCTTGCAAGGCCGAGCTGTTTCATCCCGTGCAGGTAAATTTTTTCGCCGCATTTTCGATCGGCACGCTGCTGGTAGCGACGCTTTGGAGGGATTTTGCGTCCATTTACGACGCGCTTTTTTGCGTGGGCGTAGCATTTCAGACCTTCATCACGCTGCACGCTATGTCTTTTTGGATACGTAGCGACGTAGAGCCGCAGCACGCTAGCCCGGCGTGGTTTTTGCCTATCGTGGGCAACCTTTTCGTTCCGTTAGCCGCGCCTGCTACGAGCGAGTTTGCGTGGTATTATTTTTCGGTCGGGATATTTTTTTGGCCGGTAATTTTAGCTATTTTGCTCTATCGTCTCATTTTTTGCGCCTTGATACCGCCTAAATTTATCCCGACGCTTTTTATCACGGTAGCTCCGCCCGCGATGGCGTTTTTAGGCTATACTAAGCTAACGGGCGGCTTTGACGCGGCGGCTAAAATCATGCTTTACGTTACGCTATTTTTCGTACTTTTTATCATTTATATGTTTAAAAGCTTTCTTGGGATTAAATTTTCGCTTTCTTGGTGGGCGTTTACCTTTCCTACGGCAGCGGCAAGCGTCGCGTTTTTGCGGGCATTTGAGCTTTGCGGGATTAAATTTTTCTTATTTGCGGGAGCGGCCGGCTTTGCGGCTTTGTGCGTTTTGGTGGGTATAGCTTGCTTTTATACGATAAAAGCGATATTTAGCGGAGAGATTTTTACGGCGCAGAAGTGAGATTTTAAGCGTAAATTCGGCGCAAAAGACGCTAAATTTAAGAGCTAAAATATCGCGCCTGCTTGCTTTAACGCGGGTTTTAGACCTTTGTCGCCGCGTTTAATTTAAACCAAGCGTCAAATTTAGCTTTCTTAAGCGCAGGTTTAGATGAGCCGTGGCGATGCTTAAGCGCGGTATTTTGCGAGATTTGCGTCGCCTAGCCTATCCTAGCCAAAAAAGCGAATTATTTTAGCAATCCGCTTGATTTTAGCATATTCGTAATCTCTTTAACCTCGGCCGTGCCTTTATGGCAAGCGACTTCTTGCTCCTCCTTGCTTAGCTTTTTTATGCTAGCATAGTCGGCCTCAAACTCTTTTTTCGTCGCCTCCGCGCTAAATTCCTTATTGCCCTGAGCTTTGGCTTGTTTTTCCATCGCGTCGATGAACTCGTAAGAAACCTTTTCGTACTCTTTGCAAGCAGCAGGAGTTTCCTCGGCCGCCAAATGGCCGGCAAATACGCAAAGCGCGACTAAAAATAACGATTTTTTCATGTCTTTCCTTTTTTGAAGATGCAACGTATGGTAGCGAAATTTAGCTAAATTTTGCCTCGCAGCGCGATCATTTCGCTAAAAGTTATATCATGGGCGTAAAATTTAACTCCGAGCGAGGCGAGTTTGTCTTGCAGCGCTAGCGCCGACTCCTCTATGCCGCTAAAAAGACAAAGCGGCAAATTTTGCGTCCTATCTCTAGTCGCCGCAAAGCTCCCATCTTCAAAAAATTTCTTTAAAAACACGAGCGTTTTTACCTTATCCGCGCCCAAATCCTCGATGAAAACGCTGAAATATTTATATCCCGGCTCCTCGCGCGCTTCATCTTCCCGCGCGTAGTCGTCCGCCAGCTCGCGGTAAAATTCGTTGTTTAAATCGGCAAGCGGCGCGATCGCCTCAATAGAGCAAGGTGCCTCAAGCGCGGCAAGAGCGGTTAAAATTTCTTCAAATTTAACGATGTCGTCCGCGACCTTTATCGCCTCCCAAAAGCCCGCGCCGTGATAGGCAAAATACACGGGCGAAGCGTCCCCTAGCGCAAAATCTACGAAAAACGGATCATCCATGCCGTTACGCGCGATGACCCGCCAGCTCTTGCGCCACTGCCCTGGCACGTCGTCTGCTAGCTCCTCGCCCGTTTTGCGGCTAGCGAGCCTATACCCCTCCTGAAAACTCTCAAACTCGCCCTCTTCAGGATAGAAAAACGGTAGCAAAACGCACTCTGAAACGATACGTTTGCGGATAAAATTTCGGATCAAATCGGGGATTTGCACGGCGCGGCCTTTG
>CAUSIL010000033.1:0-13455 GCA_963531395.1 uncultured Campylobacter sp. | reverse complement strand
GGTAGAGGGATTTTTATCAACGCTAAAAGGATAAAAGCAAATGAAGGTCGAATTGAAAGATATTTTACGAGCAAACGAGCAAGAAATCGCGCAAAATTCGGCGCGCTACGGACAAAGCGCGTGGCAAGAGCAAGATAGAAAATGCAAGGTCGAGTTTTTTAAAGGCGCAAGCGGAGCGAGCTACTGCAGGAGCGAAATAATCTGCAACAAAAGCGTAAAAAGACGGCTTGAAAGGAGCGCGGGTTACTGCTTTTTGCTCTTTAACGACGCAAGAGGGGACGCCGGGCTTAAGGCGGGTAAAAAAACTTTTTGTCTAAAGGCCGGAGAGTTTTGGATAGGGCGCGTGGATAGCGGATTTGATGGCGTTTGCGAGTATCAAAGTAGCAGCTACGCCGGGCGATGCATCGTGCTAAAAAACGAGTTAGCCCGCGAGCTAGCGGCATTTAAAAATCTAGGCGAAGAAAACGAAATCTGCATCCAAACGGCTAAGATAAATTTAGCCCAAAGCCTGATTTTACGAGAGCTTTTAGCCGCGAGCGAGTTTGAGGGCAAGATGCGCGAAATCTTTATGGAAGCTAAAATTTTAGAGCTAATCTACAAAAGCCTAGGCGCACCTAAAACGCCCGAAGCCGATGAAAAAAAGCGCGATTTTAGCGACGAATACGTAAAAATTTTAAATAAAGCAAGGCAAATTTTACTAAGCGACGTCCAAAATCCGCCCAGCATAAAAGAGCTAGCCAGAGCGTGCGCGACGAATGAATTTAAGCTAAAAACGGGCTTTAAAAGCTACTTTGGCGATACGATCTACGGGCTGCTAGCGACCGAGCGGCTAAACGCGGCGAAAAAACTTTTAGAGCGCGGAGACGTCTGCGTGAGCGAAGCCGCAAAAATCGTCGGATACGCCAGCGCTCCGCACTTTGCAAAGATTTTTAGAGAAAAATTCGGCGTTTTGCCGACGCAAATTTTAAAACAAAAGAAATTTTATACGTAAATTTAACGCTCTTGCGGAGCTTTGCTGGCGTTAAAATTAAAATCAAATTTAAACGTATCGGCGCGACTTTTTAAATTTAACGGGCGGTAAAAACGGCGGTAAATTTTAAAATTTAAAAGTAACAAGTAACTTTCCAGAGTCGGTTTTGCGCCTAAATCCGGCCTAAATTTACCGCAAACCGGCACGCAAGCTTGCACAAAAGCAAAATATCAAACGTCGCGCGATAAAGCCGTAAATTCTGCTAAAATACGGCAAAAACAAAGGTCAAAATGCTTCTTTACGTCCACATCCCTTTTTGCGAGAGCAAATGCCCATACTGCGCCTTTGGCTCGGTGGTGGGCAAACGAAATTTAACGAGCGCGTATTTTGACGCGATGATTGCGGATTTTAGGGAGCAAATTTTAAAATTTGACATAAAAAAAGGCGAGATCGAGACGGTTTTTATCGGCGGAGGGACGCCAAGCGCCGTGGACGGGGGCTACTACGAGCGGTTATTTGAGGCTGTCGCGCCATATCTAGCAAAGGACGCCGAGATCACGACGGAGGCAAATCCAAACTCCGCAAGCCTAAATTGGCTCTCGCAGATGAAATCATACGGTGTAAATCGCGTAAGCTTCGGCGCTCAGAGCTTTTTTGAAGATAAACTTAAATTCCTCGGGCGCATCCACGACGCGAGGCAGATCTACGAGGCTGTAGCAAACGCCAAAACCGCGGGGCTAGAAAATATAAATGTCGATCTCATCTACGGCACGAAGCTAGACACCAAAAAACGCCTCGAGCAAGAGGCACAAAATGTCCGAAATTTAGGCGTTTCGCACGTTTCGGCGTATTCGCTAACGCTTGAAGAAAATACCCCCTTTGCCGGCAAGATAAGCTACGCAAAAGATAGCCCTAGGCTGGCTAAATTTATGATAGACCGCATCGAAGAAATTGGCCTAAAACAGTACGAAATCTCAAATTTCGGTCAAATTTGCAAGCATAATCTTGGCTACTGGCAGGGCAAAAATTACCTTGCCTTCGGTGCTTACGCGGTCGGATTTTGGCGCGATCGCCGCTTTTATAACGCTTCAAATTTAAACGCCTACGTAAAAAATCCGCATGCTAAAAAAATCGAAAATTTAAGCGCGGACGAGCTAAATTTGGAGCGGATATTTTTGGGAGCCAGAAGCATCGTCGGTATCTGGCAAAATAGCTTAAACGCAGAGCAAGAACAAAGAGCGTCGCTACTAAAAAAGAGCGGGAAATTAAAATTTAAAGACGGGCGATATTACGCCAAAAATTTCCTCACCGCGGATGAAATTTCTTTATTTATCGCGGGTTGATTTATACAAATTTGAGATAAAAAACGCTAAAATGAGCGCTTTAAAATAAAATTTAGGATAAAAAAATGTTTGGCATGAGCTTACCCGAGATCATCGTCATAGCCGTCATCGCGGTATTATTTTTGGGGCCCGATAAGCTTCCTAGCGCAATGGTCGAGATAGCAAAATTTTTTAAAACCGTTAAAAAAACGGTCAATGACGCAAAAAGCAGCTTCGATCAAGAGATAAGAATCCAAGAACTCAAAGAGGACGCAAAAAAATACAAAGAGAGCATCGCAAAAACCACCGAAACGGTGCGAAAAAAGCTCACGTTTGAGGAGCTTGACGAGCTCAAAAAAGGCGTAAACGACGTCGCTAGCGGCATCACGGACGGCCTAAACGACGTAAAAAAGAGCGTCGAAGCGGTCAAAAATCCGGGCGAAGCCGTCAAAAACGCCGTTTTAGGCGATAACGAGAAAAAAGAGGCGTAATGTTTGAAGAGCTAAAACCGCATTTAGTAGAACTTAGAAAAAGGCTTTTCATCAGCGTCATGACCGTGATCGTGATGTTTGTAGTGTGCTTTAGCTTTTGGAATCAAATTTTAGACTTTATCATCGCGCCGCTGCAAAACACCCTGCCCGATAATCAAAAAATGGTCTTTCTCGAGGTGCAAGAGCCCTTTTTCGTAGCGATGAAAGTGGCGTTTTTTACAGGATTTTTACTCTCGCTGCCGATTATTTTTTGGCAGTTTTGGCTGTTTGTAGCGCCCGGGCTTTATGAAAACGAGAAAAAATACGTCATACCGTTTGTGATCTCGGCAACCTTTATGTTTCTCGTTGGCGCGGCGTTTTGCTACTACGTCGTCGTTCCTATCGGTTTTGCATTTCTTATAAATTTCGGCCAACAGCTCTTTTCCGCGATGCTAAACATCGGCGGCTACGTCGGCTTTTTTACGAAATTAGTCATTGCATTTGGCATCGCGTTTGAGCTTCCCGTTATCACCTTTTTCCTTGCCAAACTCGGCCTAGTAGATGATAAGATGCTCAAAAACTCCTTTCGCTACGCTATCGTCGTGATTTTTATATTTGCCGCGATTATGACGCCTCCGGATATCCTCAGCCAGTTTTTGATGGCGGTGCCTCTCATCGGTCTTTACGGGCTTTCTATCTTTATAGCCGCCCGCGTAAATCCGGCCAAAAACGAAGAGCCCGAGCAGGAAACCGACGAAGAAAAAGAGAACGAATAACCATGAAACCAAGTAGGCTAGCCAAATGAGTCGAATTTTAAATCCAAACTCGCTTGACGCCTACGATTACGAGCTACCGCCGGAGCTAATTGCCAATTTCCCGACCTTTCCCAAAGAGGACGCTAGGCTGCTAGTCTACGAGCGAGCTAGCGAAAAAATCTCTCATCAAAAATTCGGCGATTTACCAGAAATTTTACCGCCTTGCGATATTATTTTTAACGATACCAAGGTAGTAAAAGCTAGAATTTTTGGCAAAAAAGATAGCGGCGGCGAGACGGAGCTTTTACTAAACTCTCCGCTTGCGGACGGTAAATTTAGCGTCTATATAAAAGGCAAAGTCCGCGCGGGCAGCGTTTTAAATTTCGACCGAAATTTGACCGCCGAGGTCTGCGAGCTCTTTGACGACGGCTCACGCACGGTCAAATTTAGCCAAAACGGCGAGCCTTTAGACACGGCCGCGCTTTATGGAGTCCTATCTCGCATCGGTCACGTGCCTCTGCCGCCTTACATCAAACGACGCGACACCGAGGATGATGAAAGCTGGTATCAAAGCGTGTTTGCCAAAAACGAGGGCGCGGTGGCGGCTCCGACGGCTAGCTTGCACTTTAGCGACGAAATGATCGCGCGCCTAGCCAAAGACCGCGAGATAGCCTACCTCACGCTACACGTGGGCGCAGGGACGTTTAAGGGCGTGGAGAGCGAGGATATCACGCAGCACAAGATGCACGCGGAGTTTTACGATATCCCGCAAGATACGCAAAATTTGATAAACTCAAACAGACCGATCCTAGGCGTAGGCACGACGGTGACGCGCTGCGTGGAGGAGTTTGCTAGAAGCGGCAAGTCTAGCGGCGAGTGCAAATTGTTTTTAAATTTAAACAACAAACCCATCCGCCAAAACTACCTGCTTACGAATTTTCACCTGCCAAAATCGACGCTAATCATGCTAGTAACGAGCTTTGTCGGACTTGATCAGACTATGCGGATTTACAAAACCGCCGTGGAACAAAAGTACAAATTTTACTCCTACGGCGACGCGATGCTGGTTATTTAAAGGGGCGACGATGAGCTTTTTAGGCGCATTTTTGATCTCGCTCGCCTTTTACGCCGCGCTATGCGTCGGATATTTTTCATATGCTAGGACGCGTAGGCAAAAGCGAAATTTCATCAAATTTACCCCTTTGCAAAAAACGTATGAACTACAAAACTCCGATAAAAACCCTTGCAAAATCGATATCGCGGGAGGTTTGATATTTCTAGCCTCGTCGCTAAACGAAGATGCGGCAAAAAATCGCAACCGAGTGATTTTTGATTACGACATTGCGTATCCGCGCATATTTTATGCGGATATAGACGCCCTAGCTAAGCTTATAGACGCGCTAGCGCAAATATTTTTAAAAAGCGTCTCGGACTCGACCGTAACGATAAAATTTTTACTTTCAAATTACTATAAAGATAACGTCAAATTTACGATCAGCGCGGCATCCAAGACCAATTTTTTCGTAAATAAAAATCCCTGCGCCATACATATAAATATGTCGAAAAAAAGCCGTAAATTTTACCGACTAGCGCAAGCTCTCGCCCGTAAAAACGGCTCTGATATCTGGTTCGAGTTTGGAAACGCGGTTCGCATAAGCACCGAAATATCGCTCAAAATATCAAGCCGAAAGCTTGACGCCGTGAAAAATATAAAAATAAAAAATCCCAAAAATTTCATAGCCCTCATAGCTCATCCGGACGCTAGCGCCTTTTACGCATTGAAAAAGGATCTCGATTTTATCGGCATCGACGTCAAGCCATGCCGCGAATGGGACGTCGTAAAACGCCACGTGCGGGATATGATTTTTCGCCCGGATGTCGTTTTTATCGACGAGAGCTTACTGAAAAGCATAGACGAGTCGCTACAAAACGATATCGCAGAGAAAAAAATCGCTCTCGTCGTGCTTAAAAATACGAGCGCGCAGACAAGCCTAAATCCAAAAATACGCACCCTGTCGCTACCGCAGCCATATTTGCCGGATATGCTCGTGCGCGTCTTAAACGAAGCTTACGAATCTAAGACGCAAAACGGGGATAAAATTTAGCTTTTTGAAATTTTACTCGCATTTTTAAACCGCCCTGCTTCGTTTGATAAGCTCAAATTTAATCCAAAACCGCTACCGCCAAAACGATACAATAAGCCCAAATAAAGGAGGCTAAAATGAATAAAATAACCTGCGTCCTCCTAGGCGCGCAAAGCATGCAAAGGGCGCTGAAATTTTACAGAGACGGCCTGGGTTACGAGACGGACTATAAAGACGACGACCAGCAGCGTGCTTTTAACTCCAGTGGCTAAATTTGAGCTCTACCCCCTAGATGCGCTAGTGCGAGATACCAGCGAAAACGATCCGCCCGAAGGCAGCGGATTTGGCGGTATCACGCTAGCCTATAACGTAAAAAACAAAGAGGACGCGGGCGGAGTCATAGTCAAAGAGCCCCAAGATGCGTTTTGGGGCGGATACCACGCTATTTTGCCGATCCTGACGGGTACTACTGGGAGGTTGCTTGGGGGCCAGTTTTAAATTTGACGAGGACGGGCTACTCAAATTTATGTCAAAGTACTTTTATTTTAGCCCCTTAACTGCCATAAAAAGGCAAAATCATGAAAGATATAGCCATATACATTCACGGAAAAAACGGAAGTGCGGCAGAAGCGGCTCGCTACCGACGGCTTTTTGCAGATAGCGACGCTTGGGTTTGATTACGAAGCGCGTACGCCGTGGGAGGCGAAAGAGGAATTTGCGCCGTATTTTGAGTCTATCCTTAAAAACCGCAAATCCGCAACGATCTTAGCAAACGGTATCGGAGCGCTTTTTGCCATGCACGTCTTGCGGGACATACGCACGAGAAGGCGTATTTTATCTCTCCTATCGTAAATATGGAAAATTTGATCCTAAACATGCTGTCGCAGGCAAACGCGAGCGAGGAGGAGCTGCGAGACAAGGGCGAACTGAGCACAAAATTCGGAGAAAAACTTTCGTGGAGATATCTTTGCTACGTCAGAGAGCATCCTATATTTTGGACGGTGCCGACGCATATTTTATACGGCGAAAACGACGATCTAGCGTATTTTGAAACGATTTGCGAGTTTGCAAACCAAATCGGCGCAACGCTTACTGTCATGAAAAACGGCGAGCATCGATTTAGCGCGGCGAAGCAAATACGGTTTTCGAGTGAGCGGATACGGAGCTATAGCCGGCAGTGGCGCCCAGCTAGGCTTGAAGGAGCTTTTACGCCGAATCCGCGCAGTCAAATTTGACTCGAAAGTCCGCCGCCCAAGCCGCTTTTAAATTTTACGCAAAACCTAGGTCAAATTTACCGCGGGGTCGTAAAATAAGCTCAAATTTTACTCAACCTCCGCGCTAGCAACGATCGGCCGAGACGCCCCCGACATAGCCTAGCGCAAAACTCAAATTTGCGGCCTTTTACCGCGCGCCAAATTTGCTCAAAGCCCCAAATACCGCTTTAAAATAATCATCGCAGCGATGCTGTCTAGCCGTCCGTCGCGTCTGCCCTCGGCGTAAATTTCGCTCGCCTCAAAGCTACTCATCGCCTCGTCCTGATATACCACCTCGCCGTCAAATGCTAGTAACGACACAAAATGCGCGATCCGCCGCCGCATCTCGTCCTCGCTAGATCCCCCAAGCGGCACGCCCACGACTAGCTTTTTTGCTCCATATTCGCGCAAAACGGCGCTAACGTCGCGCGCGGCTTGATTGCGATTTTTACGCAGTACGGGCGTTTGCGGCATCACGGTTTGCCCGACGGCTAGCGCCACGCCGATACGTTTTAGCCCAACGTCGATGGCCATTATGCTCATTTTCGTCCTTTAGATTTTGATTTTTGTGCCTGATTTTGGTTATTTGCAGGCAAATTAATACCAAAAAATCGCTGCCGTTTGCCGATTTTTACAAGACTTTAAATTTATGTTACAATAAATCCGCGCAAAGTGAAATTACCGAAATAATTAAACCCGCCGCAAACAAGTTTGCCGTAAAATTTATCGCGAAAATTTGACTAATCTTGGCAAACGTAGTCCGCTAAAAATGTTACCTCAAGCAAGCTCGAGTAAATTTAAAAAACCACAAAAACAAGCGAGCGAATTTCACTCTCGCACGCCAAAAATTTACGTAACCTAAAATTTAAAAACCGCCTACAAACCGCACGAATTTAAACTAAAAGCTACTTAAATTTGCCGCCGTTTGGCCTGGTCTTTCAAAATTTAAACCACTCGCCTAGCGCAAAATTTAAATCTACGTCCTTGCAAAACAGATAGAGCAAATTTACTCCGCAAATACCGTAAGCCCCGATATTCGCAGTTTGCCTTCCAGTTCGTATTCGTAAATTTTATCGCCGAATTTCACCAAGGCCGCATCAAGGCTCACTCCGTTTTTGCAAAATTTTATCACCTCGTCCTCTTGCGCAGGCGCGGGTTTGCCGCCGAAACGAAGCGCAAATTCGTCAAAATCGTTTATCAAATTTGCCGCGCCGCTAGCTATTAGCTCGTTCGTCCCATCGCTCTCGCCTAGGCGCTGAGGCAGCGTAAATATCGGCACGCCAAGCTCCTTTGCCATGCGCGCGCTTTGCATCGAGCCGCTTCTGGTATCGGCCTGCGCCACGACTAGAGCCTGCGAGAGCGCGACCACGATGCGGTTTCGCTCCAAAAATCTATACGCAAGCGGCGGCTCGTCAGGGGCGTATTCGCTAAGAGCCAGCGCGTTTTGATAGATTTCTTTGATGATTTTGGCGTTGCTTGGCGGATAGATTTTATTTAGTCCGTTGCCAAAAACCGCGATGGTATGCGGAAAAGCGCCCTTGTGTGCAGCGATATCCACGCCAATAGCCGCCCCGCTAACTACGCAAACGCCGCTGTTTGCCAGCGTCCTAGCCAGCGCCTCTACGCACTGCCTGGTGTAGGCGCTTGCCTTTCTCGAGCCCACGATCGAGACCATCGGGTGCTCAAGCAGAGTCAAATTTCCCTCAAAATAGAGCTTTTGCGGCGGCTTTTTAAGACGCAAAAGGCCGCCGGGAAGCTTGGTTAAAACGTTCAAAAAAGGTCCTTTAGATAGACGACCTCGACCTCTTGCAGGAGTTTGGAGCTTTCTTGCAGGACTTCGATCGTATTTTTGTGCGGATGGCCGATCGCGATGGCGTAGGAGCGCTTTTTAGCTAGCTCGACGGCGTATTTTAGCTGCTTTCGCACCGCCGCCTTTGAGCCGTCGTGATCCAAAAACACGTCGCGCGCGATATAGGGCATCGAGTATTTTTTTGCCGCGCCGTAAACCTTGGTCGGCGAGGTCGTCTTGCTATCGACGAAGATCAAATTTTCGTCCCGCATCGCCCGCATCAGCCTATCCATCGCGGTCGCGTCGCTAGTAAAGCGACTTCCGGTATGGTTGCTGATGTATTTTAGATTCGGAAAGTCTCGCTTGATGCTTTGCAGTTTTTTCGCGATCTTTTCGTAGTCGTCGTTTACAGTAAGAGTGCCGATCTCAGCGCCCTTAAAACCGCCTAGAGCCTGCATGGGCAGGTGAATCATATAAAAGCTAAAGCGCCGCGCCAAAATAGGCGTCTCGGGGTGAGCGGAGGTTGCCGGGAAAAAAGACGGCGTGAGCTTTAGGTTTACCGATTTTATCGCGTCTACCTGGTGCCTATACGCCACGTCGTCGATGATGATGACTAGACGCGGTTTAGCTCCTAATTTTGAGTAAATTTTAGATTTTTTATCTTCGCTGATAGAGCCTGCGAGCTTTTGCGGCTTCTCATCCTTTTCGACGTTAGCTTTGTCCATGTTTTTAGCGCTTTGCGCATCCTCTTTATCCCGCGCGCTTTGGCCGCTCATTTGGATGCTTATTTTAGCCTCTTGTCTGCCCTCTAGGTTTTGCGTTTGCGCGCTTTTGTCTATGCCCGCGGCATCGGTATCGCCCAGTCCTGATTCGCCCGCGTTTTGCGCGCCGAAATCTATAGTAAATTTAGGACTTTTTAGCGTCTGCTCTAGAGCATCGCTTTGCGTTTTGTTTGCGCTTTTTGAGGCCTGGGTGCCGTTAAATTCGCCGTTTCGTTCGCCGTATGGATCGGGCGAGTTTAGATTTTCATTTCCTCGTCCGTCCTTTTTAGCTAGGCCGTTTTTTACCGCGCCCTCAAGCTCGGAAGGATCGCGCGACTCAAGAGAAATTTTATCGCGCGCGATGACGTTTTGACGCTTTACGAATTTCGTTCGCTCGTCTTGATCGTCGTTTAAAAAATCCGAACCAAGCTCACTTTGCGTATGCGAAGCCTGTAAAAAAGCCGCGCCTGCGCCGTCATCTTTTTTTTCTAAACTCGCCTCATTTACCGAAGCTTGCGCAAAAAGAGCTTTGATATCCGTTAAATTCGCTCTAGAATGCACGCCAGAGTCGCTATTTTGAACTTCATCCGCATCCGCGGCGCCGGACTTAAACGATGCTAAATTTGCCGTTTCTTCTTTTTTAGAAACGCTTAGATACTCTTGCGCCTTTGCGATGAGTTTTTCGGCGGCATCCGGCTTAAATTTAACGTCCAAAAAATAAAATGCGCCGATGAGCAAAATACAGGCGATAAAAATAGCGGAAAACAGTAGCTTAAATCCGCCTCGCAAGCGCCCTTTTTTAGGACGCTTTTTGGCAGATCTTTTTCTGGATTTTGGGTTCAATTAATTTTTGCTTTGGTCGATGAGTTTGCCGGAGCTGATCCAAGGCATCATAGAGCGTAGTTTTTTACCAGTTTGATTTAGCAGGCTTCTTTCGGCGATGCCGCGCTCTGCGTTCATGCGGACGTATCCGGCCTTGCGCTCGAGGATGAAGTCTTTTGCAAATTTACCGTTTTGGATCTCTTTTAAAATTTCCTTCATCGCTTTTTTGCTGTCTTCGCCGATGACGCGCGGTCCGCTTACGTAGTCGCCGTATTCTGCAGTGTTTGAGATAGAGTAGCGCATATCGGCCATGCCGCCTTGATACATTAGATCTACGATTAGTTTTAGCTCGTGAAGGCACTCAAAATACGCCATCTCAGGCTCATATCCGGCATCGACTAAAGTCTCAAAGCCAGCGTTTACTAGCGCGCAAAGTCCGCCGCAAAGTACTGCCTGCTCGCCGAAAAGATCGGTCTCGGTCTCGTCTTTAAAGGTCGTCTCAATGATGCCCGTTCTGCCGCCGCCGATCGCGCTAGCGTAGCTTAGAGCTAGCTCTTTAGCCTTTCCGCTTGCGTTTTGCTCTACGGCGATTAGATCAGGGATGCCGCCGCCGCGAACGAATTCGCTTCTTACCGTATGACCGGGCGCCTTTGGAGCGATCATGATGACGTCGATATCTTCGGGAGCTTTGATCTGTCCAAAATGCACGTTAAATCCGTGCCCAAACGCGATCGCCGCGCCGCTTTTAAGGTTGGGTTTAATCTCTCGCTCGAAAATTTCGGCCTGAAGCTCGTCGGGAGTTAAAATCATAACGACGTCGGCGGCCTTTGCGGCTTCTGCTACCGTTTTTACCTCAAAGCCCTTTGCCTCGGCCTTCGCCCAGCTTCTGCCGCCTTTTGCCAGGCCCACGATCACCTTTACGCCGCTATCGCGCAAATTTTCGGCGTGCGCGTGTCCTTGCGAACCAAAACCTATCATCGCGACGGTTTTGCTTCTAATCAAGCTCAAATCGCAATCTTTGTCGTAATAAATGTTTACAGCCATTTTGCATTCCTTTGTTTTTAAGATAAATTTGCGTGATTATACTATTTGCGCGCTGAAATAAACTTGACTTAGACTCGATTTAAGTTTATTAAAAAGCCTTTTAGTGTAAAATTGCAGATTATAAAAATTTATAGATATAGAGTGTAAAAATTATGAATGATTCAATCTACAAACATATAAAGGCGCTCCCTCCGCTAGACGATACGGTAGTAAAAGTCCAAGCCGTCTGTTCAAACGAAAATAGTTCGCTAGGCGACCTAGCTCAGATAATCGCCAAAGACCCGATGCTAACGGCGAATATTTTACGCTCGGCAAATTCTCCGCTTTACGGATTTAGTCGCGAAATAACGACTATCGAAAAGGCCGTATCGCTTTTTGGTATGGCGACCGTACGCGGTTTCGCGCTCTCAAGCGCCGTTAAAAAGAACTTTAAGATAAATTTAGACCCTTACGGCATTACTAGCCACGATTTTTTAAATATTTCCATAATGCAAAATGCGCTCACATATAACTGGTACTCTAAAATCGACGCAAAAGAACTCGCCGTGTTAAGCCCCGCTTCATTTATGCTAGAAGTCGGCAAAATCGTGATTTCTAATGAGCTAAACGAAAAAGGCAAGGCAGACGAATTTAGAAAAAGATTAAAAGAAATTTCAAATCCATTTGATCTATCCGATCTAGAAACCGAGATCGTAGGCATCTCAAACGAAACGGTAACTGCTAAAATTTTCGAGCAATGGAACCTAGAAACCGAGCTAGTAGAGGCGATATATTTTTCAAACGATCCGGACGATGCGCCCGAGCATATCAAAGACTACTCAAAAGCGCTCAGGGTCGTCAAAAACGCCGTAAATATTTTTAGTCAACTTAGCGATGACGGACTACAAAATACGCTAATGTGCCTCGACGAATACGGCTTTGCGCAAGATAAATTCCTAGAAGCCGTCGCAAAAGTCAAAGCGAATTTGTGAAAGAATTTTTAACCAAACTACTTGACGGAGTGAGCGAAAAGGAAGTCGCCTCCTCAGATAAAGAAATCCTGCGAAATTTACTAAATTTAAACGCCGTAAGCCGCCACAAAGATCGCTACTATCTAAATAACGGCTTTGTCTGCGGCAAACTCGATATAAGCGCAAACGGCACTGGCTTTTTGGCGCCTTACGACAAACGCTTCAAGCAAGATATAATAATAGAAAATAAAAATTTAAATGCCTCGCACTACGGCGACATCGTGCTGGCAAAGCTTTTACCGCTAAAGAAAAAACGCCAAAGCGCCAAAGTCGTGATGACGCTAAAACTCGCCAACGAAACGAGCGTAGTCTATACCAAGCAAATAGGCTCGGTAATCCTTGGCGTAAACGTGAAAACCGGACTTAGCTCGGCCCTAAAAGCCTCGCAAAAATCTCTAAAAATGCTACCGCCTGGCACGCTACTAAAAATCGGCAATCTAAATAACGAAATAGTCGAGGTCATCGGCAATATCAACGACCCGCTTAGCGACGAGAAAATCTCGCTCGCCGTATTTAACAAAAACGACGAATTTAGCGAGGAGTGCGAAGCCCAGGCGCTCGCATGGGGCGACGAGGTCGATGCCTCGATGTATCCGCAGAGGGTAGATTTACGGGAACTGCCTTTTTGCACGATCGATCCGGTAGACGCCAAAGACTTTGACGACGCGATATATTTTGACGAGAAAAAGCGCGAAATTTACGTCGCGATCGCAGACGTCAGCGAATACGTCACCCCCTACTCTCCGATAGACGCCGAGGCTAAAACGCGCGGATTTTCGATATATTTTCCGCACAAAGCCGTGCCGATGCTACCGCGAAATTTGAGCGAAAATATCTGCTCTTTAAAGCCAAACGTCGCGCGCCTCGCGTTTTGTTTCAAAATCACGCTAGACGAGGAGGACGAAGTCGTAAAAGAGGAGCTCCTAGAAGCTCTAATCGTCTCAAAAAGACGCTTTAACTATGACGAAGTCGATCAAATTTTACGCGGAGAGCGCAAGGACGAGACCGGCTGGATAAAGCCTCTTTTTGCGCTTACCTCGCGCCTGCGCAAAAAACGCCTGAAAAACGCGTTTGACTTTAGAACGCAGGAGCTTCGCATGAGCCTTGACGCAGACGGCAGGCTCGCCTCTACTAGGTTTGAGACCGACACCGACTCGCACAGACTCGTCGAGGAC
>CAUSIL010000032.1:0-13490 GCA_963531395.1 uncultured Campylobacter sp. | reverse complement strand
ACGTATAGAAAAACACATTTTTAGTTTATGGTATGAGCAAACAATAACGACAACAGATACTGTTTTTTTTTTAAACAAAAAACAAAATAAAAAATTAACCAAAAATCACTCCGAGCTCTTATGGAAATATGTCCGTAAGTTTAAATATTTATTGAAAACAGCCTACTCAGTTCAGCTGTTTTAAATAAATACACTCGGGGTAAAAGCGTGGGTCAAGGGAGTGGCAAACTCTCCTTGCGAGCCTCTCGCGGGGCCAAAACGGTAACGTTTTGTGGCCACGCAGAGTATGCTCGCCCTATTAACCTTATTAAGAACAAGCAAACGTAAGAAGACAAGGAATTTTTATAAAAAAGGAACATATAAACCAGCTACTCAAAGATATAAAATTGATATAACTTATCAAATATTGTAATCAGTAAATTAATCTGGCAACTTAGAAATGACACTAAAACCACACAAATAAAGCTTATAAATATAATAAATAATATTATAATATTTAATAAATACTTATAGCTGCTCCATTTAAAAAGTTTTACTTAAAGTCGCCATTACTATCTATAAAAAACTCCTTCTCCGCCATCTTTATCAAGAACGTGTTTTTATTCATCCTTTGCACTACTTCAAATTCGCCGTAGAGTTTGTTTTTTATAAGAACGTTATAGTTTGCGTCCAAAAGTCCAAATTTACCATCGCTTTTTGACAGCAAGAAGACATTGCCTGATTTGTCTGAAACTTCTTTTATGACTTCTATTTGATTATTGTCTTCGTCAAACACTATAAAATTTCCTTTAGTGTTGATGACAACCCATTGACCGTCTTTCATGACTTCAGCCAGTCCCTTTTTGAAGTCATGAGCATAACCAAACTTGCACTCTATAGCCCACTCGCCTTTAGTGTTTATGTATCCCCATTGACCATCTCTTAATACCCTAGCCAAGCCTTCGCTAAATCTACGAACCGAATCAAATTCATACCCTATAACCTGCTCGCCTTTGGTGTTTATGTATCCCCATTTACCGTCTTTTATAACTGCAGCCAAACCTTCTTTAAAGCCCAGATGCGAGGCATCATCAAATTTGCACTCTATAACTTGCTCGCCTTTGGTGTTTATGTATCCGTATTTGCCGTCTTTTTTAACTGCAGCCAAGCCTTCGCTAAAGCTATAAATCACATCAAATTTACACTCTACAACCTGCTCGCCTTTGGTGTTTATGTATCCGTATTTGCCGTATTTTTTGACTACGGCTAAGCCTTCCCTAAAATCCCCAACCAAATCAAATTCATACCCTATAACTTGCTCGCCTTTGGTGTTTATAAATCCCCATTTGCCGTCTTTTTTAACTGCAGCCAAACCTTCGCTAAATCTATAAACCTCATCAAACTTGCACTCTATAATCTGCTCGCCTTTTGTGTTTATGAATCCGTATTTGCCGTCTTTTTTGACTACGACTAAGCCTTCGTTAAAACTACCAGCCTCATCAAATTTGCACTCTATAACTTGCTCACCTTTGGTGTTTATATAACCCCATTTACCGTCTTTTTTAACTACAGCCAAGCCTTCGTGAAAGTCCCAGGCATCATCAAATTTGCACTCTATAACTTGCTCGCCTTTGATGTTTATATAACCCCATTTGCCGTCTTTTTTAACTGCAGCCAAACCTTCGTTAAAGCCCAGATGCGAGGCATCATCAAATTTGCACTCTATAACTTGCTCGCCTTTGATGTTTATGTATCCGTCTTTGCCGTATTTTGTAACCCTAGCTAAGCCTTCGATAAAACCCGGATACGAGACACTATCAAATTTACACTCTACTACTTGTTCGCCTTTGGTGTTTATATAACCCCATTTACCGTCTTTTTTAACTACAGCCAAGCCTTCGTGAAAGCCCCAGGCATCATCAAATTTGCACTCTATAACTTGCTCGCCTTTGGTGTTTATATAACCCCATTTGCCGTCTTTTTTAACTGCAGCCAAGCCTTCGCTAAAGCTATAAACCAAATCAAATTCATACCCTATAACTTGCTCGCCTTTGGTGTTTATAAATCCGTACTTGCCGTCTTTTTTAACTTTAGCCAAGCCTTTGATAAAGATATCAACCTCATCAAATTTGCACTCTATAACCTGCTCGCCTTTGATGTTTATGTATCCGTATTTGCCGTCTTTTTTAACTTTAGCCAAGCCTTTGATAAAGATATCAACCTCATCAAATTTGCACTCTATAACCTGCTCGCCTTTGATGTTTATGTATCCGTATTTGCCGTCTTTTTTAACTTTAGCCAAGCCTTCGCTAAAGCTATAAACCAAATCAAATTCATACCCTATAACTTGCTCGCCTTTGGTGTTTATAAATCCGTACTTGCCGTCTTTTTTAACTTTAGCCAAGCCTTTGATAAAGATATCAACCTCATCAAATTTGCACTCTATAACCTGCTCGCCTTTGATGTTTATGTATCCGTATTTGCCGTCTTTTTTAACTTTAGCCAAGCCTTCGCTAAAGCTATAAACCAAATCAAATTCATACCCTATAACTTGCTCGCCTTTGGTGTTTATAAATCCGTACTTGCCGTCTTGTTCATTTATAAACAATGGTCCGTCTAGGTTATTGGCATTATCTGCCTTATTGGTATCTATCTCTTTAGTGAGATTATTTGTTTTATTTATACTTGCACCTTCGGTGGCTTTTATAGAAGCTACCTTTTCAAGTATTTCTTCGTCCTTTGCGCTAAATAGCGATTTTAAAAAATCAAACATGCATTATCCTTTTTTGTTTAGTGTTTTTACATCGTGATCTCGTAAGCTAGGTCAAACGAAGGATTATTTTTATCAAACGGAGACGTTATATCGTTTAGTTCATTGTATTGCTTTAGCCCAAATTCGCTCGTACTCCTATCGTTTACATCCAGTCCTGCTCCTACGACTAGCCCAATCTGATTTGTCACCAGATACCTCTCGTGCATCTTTATGCCCCCTTGCTTTTCCTTCCATGCGCATATAGTTAAAGTATGGCCGTAGTTAGAGTGTATATGACGGCAAATACTTCGCCATTTATCTAACCTCTTTTCCCAAGGATTATAATTGTCTATCTGAAATTTGCAATGTATTATTATACTTCCTTTAGCTTTATTATTTCTACGCTCGCCGAAGTTTTTAGCGATTATTTCCAAAGTTCTTTTATATCTATAGACATCCGGATAAAAGTAGGGATCTATTATCGTGAGCTTTTTGGCGTATGATACTACGGCGGAAAAGATTTTTTCTAGCTCTTTTTCAGATTTTAGTTTAGTTACAGAGCCGCCATAGCCGTACTTATCGCCTATATCCATATTTTCTAGATCTTCCAATGCAAAAGTGCGATCAGTCTTTTTATAAGAAAAAATAGAACTTATACTTCTAATACTGTTTATACTATCGGCGATTTTAAGCCAATCATCTTCGGTTTGCGGCTCTGATCCGCTTTTGGGCTGAAATTCTATCCTTTCTCTGTCCTTAAGATATTCTATCAGTTTTAGTAGCTGATCCTTATGCTTGGCGCAAGAAGATATATTTGATAAAACACATTTAATCCAGTCCCTATTTTCCAAAGATAGGACAAAGCCGCTTCTGCTTATATTTTCCAAGAGTGATTTAAGATTGTAAAAATTACTTACGGACATATTACTTCCTAAAAATACCTCCGGAGTTAAAAATATCTCTTTTAGCATTTTTTACTCAAACCTCTCTTTATATCCCTCTTCAAAAAAGCCGTTAGGCCAGGCGTCAAGCAAAGTCCCGTCCTCATCAAGTTCGAGCTCTTTGACGTATGTTTTTTCGCCGTTGTTATCAACGTAAAGTAAACATATATCATCAGGAGTTATGTATAGTTCATCGTTTTTATTTATTTTACCTTCGCTAGAGTACCTTAACCTTCTCATAATACGAAGCAGTATATGCTCACTGTGCGTTTCTATAAAAAAGTTATTTTTGTTATTGTTTTTAGACCGTATAAACTCATCCGCCATCTCGCACTGAACAGCAGGATGCAGATGTAGCTCCGGTTGCTCTATAAAGATACTGCTGTTATCAAGGGCCATACAACTAGCCAGTATCGGCAAAGACTGAGATATCCCAAGCCCCATATCCCTAGGACTCACAAACACCCCTGTTCTTAAATCCAAAAATTTTAGCTCTTGAATATCCGGCTCTCCTAATTCCTTTACATTTTTAGGATCGTCGACTTTATAAAATTTTTCTACTTCTATCTTGTAGGTTGATTTTAGCTTTTTGTCGTCCGATAGCCATACGTTAAGTTTTTCTCTTGAGTCTTTATCAAGTAGAATCTTTTGCCATATCTCTTTACTGGAATGCACCTTGTCGTAGCTTACCGTGTCGCTAAATTTATCAAAGATAAGGTCTTTTCTCTCGGGATAAAATCTAAGCGGAGAGAAATATTGTATAGCTTCCCTGTATCTATAGTTATTGAGTCCTTGGAATATACAAAGGGCTACATTTTCAAGCAAAGCGCCGATACCTTTACTTTTATCAAATTCGGTTAAGATGTCGTGTATGTTTTTGTGTTTTATTTGTTCTCCACACCATGCATACATACCTTCATTATTTTTACTCCACACTCTACCTCTATTGCTTAAACTTGTATCACTCATTTCATCATCGTTATCGTTGTAGCATACATAGTCTTTTAGTACTTTTACAAAAGGGTGTTTTTTGTTAAACTCCATCACAAAAAAATCATTAGAAAATACCATATTCATATTCTTAAAAATCACAAAATCATCTAATGGCGTATTTCGATTATAAAAAGGTCGTATTCTTGCGTATTTTTCAGAATTAATCAATATAAATACATCTTGCTTAAAGAAACCCTGATCTAACCCTGACAAGATTTTTATTTCTATCTTTTCTATACCGTAGTTATTCTTTACAATATCGCTTAGTTCATCTATATCTAGGTTAGCGTCTATGCTTATGCCTTTATGCTCTTGCACAAATCGCTCTAATCCACCCTTTTCACATACAAGCCGAAATAAATATTTTGGTTCTAGACTTATTGATGTTTTCTCATACTGCACTCTAAAATGCTCAAGGCACTTGGAATACAAAAGATATCTTATGGACTCTTGATCTATAAATTCGTAAGTATAGGCTATGGCTCTATTGGCGTCATGCTTATGGATAAAATTTTCAAGTCCACCCAAGTCTAACTCATCCCCGGCAAAATTTGACTTTTTAAGATTTATATCTCCGCCGCCCAAAAGATGTTCTCTATATAGCATGGCATGCAAAAAGCTTGATTTTCCAGAGCTATTGGGACCATATACTAAAGTTATCGGCTTATCTGAAAATTTCTGCAAATTTTCTCCAAATGCCTTAAAGTTATTAAATCCCACTTTTACCATTTTAGCCCCTCGATGTATTTTTTGTTTACCGTTATTATACTATAGTTTGTTTTTTGGAGCTCTTAAATATTGCTAGAATTAAGCGTTATACTTTGCAATGCCTGAGTACCATAGACATAATTACAAAAATAGTATTCAGGCGACCTGTTAAAGCAAAACTTCTAATGATAAAATGGGCCAATATAGGATGCTCTAGAATATTAGATAAATCTGAGAGAAATAAATTTGAAAAATAAAAAATAAAAAATAAGAAGCTTGGGTTACCTCTCGGGCTACCTTTTAAAAGCTTAAGTCTTGAGATGTCGTATTTTAGGGAGTTTTGGATGGTGCGGATGAAAGGACTTGAACCTTCACGCCGTGGGGCACCAGATCCTAAGTCTGGCGTGTCTGCCAATTTCACCACATCCGCACAACAATAATAAAGTGGTACGCCCATCAGGATTCGAACCTGAGGCCTACGGCTTAGAAGGCCGTTGCTCTATCCAGCTGAGCTATGAGCGCATAAAAACAAAGTGGCGCGCCCGATAGGAGTCGAACCCATAACCTACAGATCCGAAGTCTGTCGCTCTATCCAATTGAGCTACGAGCGCCCAAATGGGGTGAGTGATGGGAATCGAACCCACGACCCTCAGGACCACAATCTGATGCTCTAACCGACTGAGCTACACTCACCATCTAACAAATGGTCGGGGTGAAAGGATTCGAACCTTCGGCCCTCTGGTCCCAAACCAGATGCGCTAACCAGCCTGCGCTACACCCCGAGGCATTGCGAGTTTAGCCTACTTATTGAAAAGGCGCATTGTAGCCAAAAAAATACGGTATGTCAAGAAAAATAAGCTTAAATTTGAAAATTTGTAAAAAATTTCGCTTCAAGCCGCGCAAACTCGGCTAAGAATAAATTTTGTATAAAAGAAAAAAGTTAGCCCGATCAGCCAAACGTTAAAAAACATTGCTTTAAAAATATCTTGCAACTCGCCGCCAAAAACATCCGCCACAAGCGAGTAAAGCGCAATTTGCAAAACTATCTGACGGGTAAAATTTAAAACAAAAACCGCCGCGGGCCTTTTTACGCCTTGAAGCGTCGAGCCGGAGAGATTTATGAGCGCGTAGCCTATAAAAGCTAGCGAATTTACCGCAAAATAGCTTTTTGCCGCGCTCACTACCTCGGGCGTCTCGTCAAAAAACCCAACCAAAATACCGCCGAGCCCGAGACAAAAAGCCGCTTCGAAAATGCAGTAAACCGCTAAAAATTTAACCGCATAAGCGTAGCAGCCGCGCACTCTAGCGTATTCGCGTGCGCCGAAGTTTTGCGACACGATACCTAGCACCGCCGATGCGATGCCAGTCGTCGGCAGCATGACGATCTGCTCGATGCGTAGTGCGAGACCATAACCTGCGACCGCATGCGTGCCGTAGCGGCTGATAAAGTGCATAAGCACGAGCCCGCCAAGCGACATCGAGAGGTAGTTTAGGCACGCGGGCAAGGCTTGGGCTAAAATTTTGCGGTAGATGGCGAGCTCGGGCGCAAATGAGCGTAAATTTAAAAAATTTATCATGCCCGTTTTTGCGACTTTGATGCCTAAAAATAGCGAACCAAGAAGCTGCACCGAAGCCGTCGCCAGCGCTATCCCGCCGATACCCAGCCCGCAAAAATCCACGTAAAAAAAGCAAAAGCCCAAATTTATAAAAAGTCCAGCAAAAAGCCAGTTTCGCAGGCTCTTTGTGTCGCCAGCGGCCACCAGCACGCCGTTTAGGGATTTTATGAGCAAGAAAAACGGCGAAGCAAGAAATATCACGCGGTTATACGCCATGGCTTCGCGCAAAAACTCCTCGTTCGCGCCTAAAATCTTAAGCAAATGCGGCGTGAAAATAAAGCCCGAAATCCCCATAAAAAGCGCGCAAAGAAATACAAAAAACACGCCTTTTGCGGCATAAATTTTAGCTAGCCGGTCCTTGCCTCCGCCAAGCGCGTTGCCAACAAGCGCCGTTAGCGCCGAGCCAAAGCCAAGCCCCATGCCCACGACGCTGATGTAAAGTAAAAAACTCATCGAAAAACCCGCCAGTGCCTGCGTCGAGATGCGCGCGGCAAAAAACACGCCAGTCACGTTGTAAAGCGTGTTAAAACTCATCGCGACGCCCGCGGGCGCGGCTAGGCGCAACACGAGCTTGTTTATGGGCTCTTTTGTGAGATTCACTTGATTTTGAGCTTTAAAAGCGCGTCTTTTACGTCTTTTGGCACGCGGTAGCTGTCGCGGATCTTTGAGATCGTTTTGTTATGGGTAAATTTACTCAGTCGCCTGCTCTCTAGCAGCCGCTGCCCGGCGCCGTCAAATTTGATAAAAACCTCGGCTAAGCACCAAGCTGCCGCCATTTGCACATAGTATCGCTCGTCCTTTTCCTCGGCGCAAATTTCAAAAAACCGCTCAAGCGAAAGCGCCTCAAAATGGCGCATAAAATAAACATAGAAAAATCTTTTTTCGTGTTCTAAATTTGAGCTCAGGGCTTGCTTTAGCAGCGCATACACGTAGTGCGCCTCGGTAAATTTAGGCTCAAAGCCGTCCGTCACGGCCCAGTTTGGCATCGTTTTGATAAACTCGCTAGCTAGCTTAAATTTAGCTTCGTCGTCTTTAACGAGCATTATCAAAAAGCCCTTTAGCATAAACTCCTCGTGAAAAAACGGCTTGTAAGCTGCGATCTGCTCCAAATTTAACCGAGCGAAGTTTTGCTTTGCCAGGCGTCTTAGCTCGGGAGTTTTTACGCCTAAAATTTCGGGGCTTTTGATGAGTTTTTGCGAAAATGCCGCCAGCTTTTCGCTCCTAAGCCCCTCTAAAATCTCTAAAAATTCGCCTTTTACGTCCACGCTAGCTCCTTTGCGTTTAAATTTACCGCTCAAATTCGTTCAGTTTAAATTTGACGACTCAAACTCAAAAAAGCCGAAGCGTCAAATTTACCGCCCTGCGCGCTCAAAGCAAATTTAAAGGCTCAAATTTTACTTTTGAGCCTCTTGCGCGCGTTTTGCCGACTTTTTGCGAGCGTAGATGTTGATGAGCTCGACCCCCAGAGAAAACGCCATCGCAAAGTAAACGTAACCCTTAGGCACGTGCATACCGAGCCCCTCGCCCACAAGCGTAAAGCCGATCAGGATCAAGAACGCAAGCGCGAGAATTTTGATCGTCGGGTTGTTATCGACGAAATTTGAAATGCCCTTAGATGCAAACATCATCACGCCCACGGCAAGTATCACGGCTAGGATCATGATCTCGATGTGGTTTGCCATGCCCACTGCGGTGATGACGCTATCGAGCGAAAAGACGATGTCAAGCACGGCGATCTCGGCGATAACGACCCAAAAACTCGCATGTCCTTTGCCCGTCTCGCGCTCCTCGTGCTCGCCGCTGACGCTTGAGTGGATCTCGAGCGTGGACTTACCGATGAGGAAAAGTCCTCCCAAAATCAGCACCAAATCGCGGCCCGTGATCGTAAAATCAAACACGCTAAATAGCGGCTTGGTAAGCTTCATAATCCAAAATAGCGAAAGCAAAAGCGCAATCCTCGTTAACATCGCAAGCGAAAGCCCTAAAATGCGGCCTTTGTCGCGCTGCTCGGGCGGGAGCTTGCCGACTAGGATCGCGATAAATATGATATTGTCGATACCAAGCACGATCTCAAGCCCCGTTAGCGTCACGAGCGACAGCCACGCCTCGGGCGAAAAAATCCAATCGAACATTTTTTTCCTTTTTTATAAATTAGGGCGCGATTATAGCCAAAACGGGTTTAAATTTGATTGAGCGAGCGGGCGCGGGCATTTGGGGATCAAATTTGACGATTTTAGCGCACGAATATTTGCGTTTTGAGGCAATTAAATTTGACGGATTTTGGTTTATTTGGCAGCGGTTAAATTTGCCGCGATGAAATTTGATTTTGCAAAATACGCAACAAACGGCTCTGAGGATAAATTTTTAGAAAAACGAATTTAAGAAAAATTATCTTAGATAAAGGGTGTTTAAGGGATAAGCGGATAAAATTAAAATCTTTTGTAAAATTTAGAATGAAGTGGTGACCCCTACGAGACTCGAACTCGTGTTACCGCCGTGAAAGGGCGATGTCCTAACCGCTAGACGAAGGGGCCACAAATTAGCGGAAATGGGATTTTACATTAAAGATAATAAAAAACAGCTTAAATTAAGGATAAAAAATTATGAAAAAATTTTCTAAATTTGCTTTGAGCGCGCTTGCATGCCTCGCGCTTGGCGGCTGTGCCGCGCTACAAAGTCAAAAATCATCAGACAAATTTACCGTCACCATCCTCACTCCGCCGCTAAAAATCAACGACGTGGGCTTCCTACACAAAAGCGAAAATCAGCTAAATTTGCAAATTTACAGCTCGGGCGTAAATACGGTAAATCTCAAAATAAACGACAAAATTTGCATGAACGGCGCGTGTTTCGAGAAAAAAGAATTTAACAAAAAGTTCTTTTTAGAGGAGAGATATGACGACTTTTTCGCGGAAATTTTGGAGCGCAAGCCGCTGTATGACGGCATAAATGTAATGACAAATTCGTGCGGTTTTATACAAGATATAAGTAAATATTCAATAAAATACGAAGTTTGCGGTAAAAATATCAGCTTTTTCGACGCTAAAAACCGCATAAAAATCATCATAAAAGAGCTTCAATGAAATTTATCGGCGCGCACGTCAGCATCGCGGGCGGCGTAGAAAACGCTCCGCTAAATGCGGCAAATATCGGCGCTAACGCCTTTGCGATGTTCGTCAAAAATCAGCGTCAATGGGAAGCCAAACCGCTAACCCCAGAAAATATCTCCAAATTTAAACAAAATTTAAAAGCCGCCTATATCGAGCCCAGGCACGTTTTGCCGCACAACGGCTACCTTATAAATTTAGGCCATCCGAGTGCCGAGCAAAGGCAAAAGTCTATTAACGCCTTTTTGGACGAAATTTACCGCGCAGAGGCGCTGGGCCTAGTGATGATAAATTTTCACCCGGGCTCGTATCTAAACGAAATTTCGCCCGAAATTTGCCTCCAAAATATCGCAAAGTCCGTAAACTTCCTACACGAAAATAGCCAAAACGTAAAGCAAGTCATAGAAAATACCGCGGGTCAGGGCTCAAATTTGGGCTTTAAATTTGAACACCTTGCCTTTATCGTCAAAAACTGCATCGATAAAAGCAGGATCGGCGTCTGCTTAGATACCTGCCATACGTTTGCCGCGGGATACGACATCAGAGATGACTACGGGCGCGTGATGAGCGAATTTGACGAGATAGTCGGGCGCGATATGCTGTGCGGCATGCATCTAAACGACGCTAAATTCGACCTAGCCAGCAAAAAAGACCGCCACGAGAGCCTGGGCAAGGGCTTCTTGGGCTTAAAAACGTTTGAAAATATCATAAACGACCCCCGCACGGACGATATCCCGCTAGTTTTAGAGACGATCGACGAGAGCATCTGGGCGGACGAGATAAAAATTTTAAGAAACTTTAAAGGAGCATAAATGAGAAAATATATCGGCGTTTGCCTAGCGGCTTGCTGCTGTCTAAATGCGGCGGGCTTTAAAATCCCCGAGCAAAGCGGCGATAGCATCGCGCTTTTAAACTCAAACGTCGCGACGAGCTTCGGTCCCGACGCAGCCTATAATAACCCTGCAAATATGGTATTTTTGGGCGGCGGACACTATCTAGAAAGCTCGCTAACCTACCTGCGCATGTCAAAGACGAAGTACAGGCACTCTAGCGGAGCTAAATTTACCTCAAAAAGAGCAGGTGCGCTAGCTCCGACTTTTCATTACGTTTCGCCGCAGTTTGGCGACTGGCGCTTTGGCCTCTCGGTCGTCGTGCCTGCGGGAATGTCGATGAGATGGGACGAAAATCTACCTAAAGCCACATCTAAAAAATTCGACCTAAAAGTGATCGAGGTAAATCCTAGCGTCGCCTACGCGCTAACCGACAACATCGCATTAGGCTTTGGCCTTCGCGCCGTTTACGCCAGAGGAGAGGCCGTGCAGGAGGTCCCCGGCGCCCTACCCGCCTCGCAAGACATCAAGGGCGACCGCGTAAATTTCGGCTATAACGCCGCAATCACCTATAAACCGACTTCAAATTTAAGCCTAGCGGCCACCTACCGCTCGAAAGTAAATATGAATCTAAAAGGCGACACCAACATCAGCGCGCCGGCGCATCCGAGAGGAGCTTTTCCGAGCGGCTCGTATAGCGGCAGCGCAAAGCTATCCGTACCGCTACCTGCGAGCTTAAATTTAGCCCTATCGTACAAAATCGCAAACACCACGCTGCTATTTGACTTTGAAAGAACCTATTGGTCGGCGTGGAAAGAGCTTGACTTCAACTACCCAGGCGCCTCGGCCGCACACTACCGAAATCCATTTTTTGCAGCATTTGACGCATCTAAAAAGCGCGACTGGAAGGACAGCAACGCCTACCGCATCGGCGTAGCGCACGACGCGACGGATAAGCTCCGCCTAATGGGCGCGGTTACGTTTGACGAGGCCGCCTCTAGAGCCGACACCACGGGCTTTGACCTGCCAGATACCAAAGCCGTTATCTACGCAGCGGGCTTTAACTACAAATTTACGGACGCTTTGGAGCTGGGAGCTAGCTACTTCTACCAAGATAGAAAATCACGCGACGTGCACTACTACTCAAACGCGTCGGGGCTTTATCCAAACGGCAAATTTGAGCGCGGCAACGCTCAGGCGATAAATTTGAACGTAAAATATAAATTTTAAGGCGCGTACATGAACTACCCTTACGAAAATTTCGAGGATATGCTAAACGTCGCGGTAGACAAAAACGGCGGCGGTATCGCGATCTACACCGAAACGGACAAAATAAGCTACAAGCAGCTACGCGCAAACGCCTTTACGTTGGCTGCGTTTTTGCAAGGTATGGGCGTGAAAAAGGGCGACCGCGTCGCGATGATCGTAAACAACTCGCCGGAGTTTATCGCTAGCTACTTTGCCATCACGCTGCTAGGCGCCGTGGCCGTACCGATAAATACCTTTTTAAAATACGAAGAATTCGAGTACATCATAAACGACTGCGGGGCGAAATTTCTCTTTGCTTCGGCCGAGCTAGCCAAAGAGATACGCGGACTAGAGAGCAAAACCGCAATCAAAAAGATCGTCTGGATCGGCGATAGGGCTGAATTTGACGGAAACAATATCGCCTACGCTCACGCGCTAAACTGCCGTATAGAGCTAAATTTGACCGACCGACCAAAGCTTAATGACCTAGCCCACATCATCTACACCTCAGGCACCACGGGCAAGCCAAAGGGCGCGATGATCAGCTACCGCAACCTCATCTCAAACGTCCAGGGCGCGCAAGAGGTCTTTCACGTACGCACGAAGGATAGATTTGCCGTGTTTTTGCCGATGTTTCACAGCTTCACTCTCACGGCGATGGTGCTGCTACCGATATTTTCGGCGTGTTCGCTTATTTTAGTAAAGTCCATTTTCCCGTTTTCAAACGTCCTAAAACAAGTCCTGCTCAAACGCGCGACCGTATTTTTGGGCGTGCCCGCGATCTATACGGCTATCGGAAAAGCGAAAATCCCGTGGTATTTTCGCTGGTTTAACTGCATTAGGATTTTCATCAGCGGCGGAGCGCCTTTGGCTGAGCAGACTATCGCGGATTTTCGAGTTAAATTTCCGCGCGCGGTACTGATAGAGGGCTACGGCCTTAGCGAATGCTCGCCTATCGTCTCGGCAAATACGCTGCAAAAACAAAAAATATCAAGCGTCGGCTTGCCGCTGCCGGGCTACGAAGTAAAATGCATAAACGACGAGATGATGGAGCTACCAGCAGGCGAGGTCGGCGAGCTAATCGTAAAAGGCGACTGCGTGATGCAGGGCTACCTAAACATGCCAGACGCCACCGACGAAACGATCGTAAACGGCTGGCTACGCACGGGCGACCTCGTTAAGATCGACGAGGAGGGCTATATCTTTATCGTCGACCGCAAAAAAGACCTCATCATCTCAAAGGGCATCAACATCTACCCGCGCGAGATCGAGGAGGTGCTGTTTAAACTGCCCGAAGTCGAAGCAGCCGCCGTTAT
>CAUSIL010000031.1:0-13814 GCA_963531395.1 uncultured Campylobacter sp. | reverse complement strand
AACGCCTCTAAAAAGGAATAAAATGGCAAAAAATAATCTAATAGGCGGCTCCATCTGGGACGAATACTCCCAAAACGTCCAAGACCGCATGAACAATCCCAAATTTATGGGCGAGATAACGCAGGACGAGGCAAAAGCAAGAGGCGGCAAGCTCATCGTAGCGGACTTTGGCGCCGAAAGCTGCGGCGACGCGGTGAGGCTGTATTGGCTCGTGGATGAGAAAACCGACCGCATCATGGACGCTAAATTTAAGAGCTTTGGCTGCGGCACGGCGGTGGCAAGCTCGGATACGATGGCTGAGCTTTGCATCGGCAAGACCGTGGACGAAGCGGTCAAAATCACAAACATCGACGTAGAAAAAGCCATGCGCGATACCCCAGACGTTCCAGCCGTCCCGCCGCAAAAGATGCACTGTTCGGTCATGGCCTATGATGTTATCAAGGCCGCGGCGGCGCAGTACAAGGGCGTGGATCCTGAGCATTTCGAGGACGAGATCATCGTGTGCGAGTGCGCGCGCGTTAGCCTAGGCACGATCAAAGAAGTCATCCGCCTAAACGACCTACACACGGTCGAGGAGATCACGCAATACACCAAAGCGGGCGCCTTTTGCAAATCCTGCGTGCGCCCGGGCGGACACGAAAAGCGCGAGTACTATCTCGTCGATATCCTCGCAGACACTAGAGCCGAGATGGAGCGAGAGAAAAAGCAAGCCCTCATCGACGCGCAGGCTGCGGGTAAATTTGACGACGTGAGCTTTGAAAATATGACCGTCGTGAGCCAGCTAAAAGCCATCGAGAGCGTCATAGATAGGGATATTCGCCCGATGCTGATGATGGACGGCGGTAATATGGAAATCCTTGATCTGCAAAAGGACGCCGAGGGCAAATTTGACGTCTATATCCGCTATATGGGCGCTTGCAGCGGCTGCGCGAGCGGCGCGACGGGCACGCTATACGCGATCGAAAACGTATTGCAAGAAAACCTAAGCCCAAATATCCGCGTCCTACCTATCTGATTTGCTTTATACGGCAAATTTGACGCGGCTTGAGGCTCAAATTTGATTAAATTCGGGCGGTTATTTTAGCCGTCCGAAAAACCAGCCGCAAATTAAGCTAGCTATTATGAAGGGCGGGTTATTTTGGGGCGAGAATCTAGCCGCGAGTATTAAATTTCGGGAATTATCCCGAAATTAAGCCCTTTTATTTTCTAGGCGGTTTAAAACAGGTTTTAAAAACTCGTCAAATTCGTCCTGCGTTAGCACTCTTTTGCCTAGTTTTTCCTTGCACTCTTTGCCAAGCTCGCACAAAACCTCTCGGTTTGCTATACTTTGAGCTTTGCCGTGTCTTGCTAGTACGGTGTTTAGCTCGTGTTCTTGGGAAAAGTTAACCAACTCTCGATCTGTCGCCATTTTAGCTCCTTTGTTAAGAATTTTACGCAGATTATACAATTTTTAGCTTTAAAATGTAGCTAAATTTAGCGCCGAATTTAGATACTAAATTTGCCTTGCGGTAGCGATTTTGCCGCCGAATTTAGTCTAAATTTACTTGCAAATGCTCAAATTTATTGCTAAGCAAACGACGGCCGTTACGGGTAGTGCTGGGATTAGCGGCAGATGCGAGTAAAAAGCATCGTAGCAATAAGCTCGCGTAAAAGCAGTTGCCTAAAACTCGCAAATGCAAATTTAATCAAGCGATAAATTCGGCGTTTTTTAAATTTTTATATATTTACGCTTCTAACGTTTTAGCTTTTTTACCGCTTTTGCTTAGCGTAGCTTGGCTTATGCTCTAAAATTTACGTTAAATTCGGACGGTTAGTTTAGCCGCTCTACTCTATTTTTGTAAATTTGATACGACTTATAATATGGTTTTTGGCGCTACAGAATCGCAAAATCCGCCTTATGAAACAAACAAATTTAGCTGCCCTAACTTTGCGTAAATTTGAGTGCAAAATTTGACTACTAAATTTTTATTCTTTTAGCTCCTCGTAAACGCTCTGATTGCGATAAATGCAGGCCGCAATCACTATAACTAGCATCGGAGCTAGTAACAAAAATACGCCAAAAGCGCCTAATGCTCCATCGCTATGCTGGCTTTTACCGGATAAAGTGATAGGAAGATAAAAAATCAATGCAAAAGTAGCAAAATGCTCTACCGCAAAAATCATGTCACTTTTTTCGGGATTTTTAATAAAAAGATTGCTGTATTTGCGTTTTAAAATTAAAAATAATAGCGTACAAACAATGGCAGATAGTGCGACTAGATACAAATTATCCATACCTAGATAGTTCAGGGTTAAGCAATAAGCCAATGCCGTAAGAGTCGGAAAATTAAATCTAACCAAGCGATGAAGCTGATATCTGCGCTTTAAATTTTTAGGGATTTGCGCTAAGGCTTTGCCGTATTCCAGCGCTTCGGCATCCTCGTCGCTTTGAGCTAGCTCGTCTTGGCGGCTTGCATCGTCAATTTTAGGCTCAAATTTAGCCGCTTTAGCTTGGGCGTCTTGCGCCTGCGCTTGGCTTAAATTTTGCCCATTAGTCGTTTCATCCGCGACTAACTTGCTGATTTTCTCTTGCGATTTTAGTACTCTTTGCGGCAGATACACGGTCTCATCGGCAGCAAATTCCTCGTTGGCATTGTGGGCTATTACTGCAACGGGCGTCATTATGATGGTAAAAATCATAAGCGAGCCATCAGGACCAGCACCTGATTTTATCTGAAAATACAGCGCCATTACGCTAACCGTGATGAGAAAAAGTGCAGTAGTTTCAGCGCTTATCAGACTAAAAGCTTTACTCTCGTCACTCAATAAAAACACGCTGTATCGCTTATGCCTAAGCGCACTCAAGCAAACAAGCGAGATCAAAGCCGATACAAAAAGTGTCATCCCGAATGCAAAAAGCGAATATGGATGCATGCGGTCTACATTCCAAAGCGATAAAAGAAAAACGATAAAACTCATAAAAATACCCGCAAAAAGATACTTGAAAAAACGCCACCTGTCGTAGATTTTTAAAATCTCTTGCGGAATTTGACTGATGTCGACGGCGATTTTATCTTTTTGAGTTTGCATTTTTGCCTCCTTTTTTATTATTTTAGCCTAAATTTTAACTCTATCATCACCAAAACCCATCTACCCCAAATTCCAATTTACGAAATTAAATTTTTCTACTTCATTTATCAAAATACCTAAAATTCCGATAATCGTTAATGTAGAATATTTTAGTGACAAAGTTAAATTTTTGCATATTCGGTTTTTAAGTTTCGCCAAAGTTTAAGTCGTTAATATTCCGCCTAGATTTTAATACGAAATCAAATTTATTCACAAAGGACAAATCATGTTTAGCGCAAGAAATCAACTAGCTGCACAAATAACAGAGGTAAGAGAGGGGGCAGTAAACTCTCTAGTAGTAGCAAAGCTACAAGGCGGAGAGACCGTAAAAGCAACCGTAACCGTAGATAGCCAAAAGGCTTTAGATCTAGTAGCGGGTAAAAAGGTAGTTTATCTATTTAAAGCTTCTTCTATCATAGTAGCTAAAGGCGATAACGGTCTAAAACTAAGCGCCACCAACCAACTAAAAGGTAAGGTAGTAAAAGTAGTAGAGGGCGCGGTAAACGCCGAAGTAGATATCCAGATAGCGGGCGGCGATAAACTAAGCGCTATCATCACTAACGAATCTGCTAAAAACCTATCTCTAAAAGCGGGCGATGAAGTAACGGCTATCATTAAAGCTGGCCAAATCATCATCGGCGCTTAATTCTTTAAATAGCGAGCGTTTTAATTAATGCTCGCTAAACTAAACCCAATAACTCAAATCAAATTTACTAACGTCGCTAGCAAAGCGGAGTTACTTTGCTGGTTTAAATTTGATCCAAATCTATTTCACTTAATTAAAAACCAAATTTAACCGTTTTTATCTATCCGCACGAACGCCCAGTGCATAAATTCTTGTTTCGGTTTGTATTTGCCGCTATTAAAATACTCCGCTAGCCGCGCCTCCTCCGTTTCGCTTAGCTCGCCGCCAAGCCCCCAGCGCGTCTTTTGTATGAGCTCCTGCGCGCTTGTTTCCGGACCCGCATGACACTTAGCTTTTATGTAGCTTAGGCTTGGCAAATAGCCCATTTGAAACAAGATGTTTAAAAGATAAACAAAGTCGGGCTTTTGCTCCACCTTACGCCCTATCGCATCCAAAATCTCGTCATCTACGAAGCTGCCGCCGACTTTAAACGTGATGTAAAGCGATTTTTTGGTCTTTGAAAGAAGCTTGTTAAGCGCGGTTTTTAGATCGTCCACCTCAAGGCAGCGCGAGGCCAAAACCACGTCGCACACGGGCACGTCCGACCAGTCGTCCTCAAAGGCTTTTTGCGCAAATTTAATGTTTTGCGCGCCGTAAATTTGAGCGTTCTCGCGGGCAAACTCTAGCATCTTAGGCGAAAAGTCGTAGCCGTAAATTTGATCCGCCCTTTCCGCCGCCAGCACGCTTAGCGCGCCAGCTCCGCATGCAAAATCAAGCAGCGTAGAAACGCCCGTAAAATCGACCTTGTCTATAAATTCTCGCGCGTAGGCACTTTTCATCACGCCCTCGTTGAAGCTGGACGCCTTTTTGTCCCAGTCCGCGGCAAATTTTTTGCCAAACGAGCTTCTCGCCTTTTGCGCCTTATAAAGCGCATCAAAGTCGATTTCGTCGTAGTTTGAAGGTAAAATCATAATCTATCCTCGTATCTTTCGTAGTTTATGCCGTATATTTTATCGATATTTTCGGCGTTTATGAGCTGCTCACTGCGCCCGAAGGCTAAAATTTCGCCGTCTTTTATAAACAGCGTCAAATTTGAAACGAACTTCGCGTGGCGCGGGTAGTGCGTCGTCTGCACGAAGGTGTAGCCCTCGTCGCCTAGAGCTTTTATCATCTCGAGTAGCTTGATCTGATTGCCGAAGTCCAGTCCGTTGGTAGGCTCGTCCATAAAGATCACTTTCGCGCCTTGAACCAGCGTGCGCGCGATGTACGCCAGCTGCCGCTCGCCGCCGCTGACTTTTGTGTAGGGCGCGTTTTTTAAATGCGCGATGCCCATCTTTTCCAGCGCCTGCTCGGCTAGCTTTTTATCCGCCGCGCTAAAGCTAGAAAACAGCGGCGTCCTGCACAGCGCGCCCATCAGAGCGACGTCAAAGACGCTGTAGTCATAGGGCGGCGCGTGCGTCTGCGGCACGTAGGCGACGAGGGATGCGAGCTCCTTTTTGCCGTAGTCGCGCACGCTTTTGCCGCCGATTAGCACCTCGCCTTCAAATTTTAAAAATCCGAGCATTATGCGAAGCAGGGTGCTTTTGCCGCTACCGTTAGCGCCTAGGATACTTAGCGTATCGCCCGTCGCGACGTCAAAGCTGATGCCCTTTAGTACGGGCTTACCCTGGTAGGCAAAGCGTAAATTTCGCACTTCTATCAAATTTTCTCGCATCAAAAGCTCCTCTTGGCGCGGCGTAGCACGATGATAAACATCGGAATGCCAAATAGCGAGGTCACGATGCCGATGGGTATCTCAAAGGTAAAGATGAGCCGCGAGAAGCTGTCGCAAAAGAGCAGAAATATCGCGCCGATCATCGCCGAGCTAGCGAGCACCGCGCGGTTGTCGGCGCCGAATATAAAGCGCGCGATGTGCGGCACGATAAGCCCGATCCAGCCGATGATGCCCGCGATCGTCACGCTAAGCGCGCTAACGAAGGTCGCGACTAGGATGATGAAAATTTTAACCCGCGCCGTATTTACGCCCAGGCTCTTTGCCTCCTCTTCGCCAAGGCTTAGCGCGTTTAGGTATTTGCCGCTAAGCGCCAGCAGCAAAATGCCCGCGCACATCGGTAGGATTGAAATTTGGATGAAGCTTTTGGACGCAAAGCCGAGGCTACCCATTAAAAAATAGGTGATCGCAGGAAGCGCGTCGTTCGGGTCTGCGGCGTACTTTAGCACAGAGAGTAGCGATGTAAAGAGCGAGCCGCTGATGACGCCGCCCAGAACCAGCACGATGACGCTACCGCTGCGCGAATACAGCGCCGAGACGCCAAGCGCCACGGCCACGGCAAGAAAGCCGAAGCCGAATGTGCTAAGCTGGATCAAATACTCGTTAAATTTGAAAAACATCCCGACCGCTGCGCCAAATCCCGCGCCGCTTAAAACGCCTAGTATCGAGGGGCTTACGAGCGGGTTTACGAACATCGCCTGATACGCCGCGCCGCTGATCGCCAGGCTAGCGCCGATGAGCACGCAGGCAAGTATGCGCGGCAGGCGGATCTCGAGTAAGAGCGTGTGCATGACCTCAAAATCTTTTAAGCTTTCGCCCCGCAGCAGCGCCAGGGCGTAGCGCACGTAGTCCTCTGCGCCAAAGCCGTATTTACCGAGCAGCAACGAGCCCGCGACACAAAGCGCCAGCAGCAGGGCTAAAAACGCAAACGCCCTTTTACTCATTTTTCTTTACTCACTCGGCGCGTCCCAAAATTTTATAAATTTGCTCGTCTGTGAGCTCGAGATCTAAAAATAGCTTGTAAAACTCGCGCGTTTCGGTAAGCATGTCAAATTTAAACGCCTCGGGATAGGTTAAGCTTATCAGCCACTTTAGCCCCAAAAACCTCATAAACGAAGGCGGGCGGTCGAACCACGAAAAGGGCTCGCGCGGGATGTAAAACGCTTTTTTGTTTTTCACGGCGCCCAGCAGCTGCCACTTCGGGTCGCCGTAAATTTTATCAAACAGCTCCTTTTCGTAGATGAGGATGACGTCGGGATCGTATTTAACGAGCTGCTCAAAGCCGATCTTAACGCGCCCGAAAGATTTGGCGTTTGGATCTTCGCTGCACTTATGCACGTTCTGCGCGCCGGCTCGCTCGATGAGCGTCGCGTGCCACGAGCCCTCGCACTCGGTGGCTAGCCCGTCGCTGCCCTGCGCGTAGTAAATTCTTACCTTTTTAAGGTTATTTTTCTTAATGTATTCCTCAATCTGCGCAGTCAAATTTAACGACTCTTTCGCGTAGTTTACGAGTTGCGCGGCGCGCTCCTTTTTGCCCGTGATTTCGCCTAAAATTTCAAACCCGTCCAGATAATCCTCGAGCTTCGTCGCGCTTAGATAGAGCATCGGTTTTTTGATCGAGCCGAAAACCTCGCTCATCTTTTTGGTGTTGCGCGAGCTTGCGTTTACGAGGATGAGATCGGGATTTAGGCGCAGCAGCATCTCGGCGTTTGGTATCTTACCCTGACCGAAAAAGCCTCCCACGACTGGCTGCTCTTGCACCTCTTTTTTGACGTAGGGGCGCTCGAAGGCGTTCCACTCGAAATTTACGCCGCTGATTTTAGCGGGATCAAGCGCATAAAGCATATATAAAAGCGGCGGCGAACTAGCATAAATTTTAGCGGGCGTACCTTGCAGCTGAGCTATATTTTCGCTGTTTTGAGCGATGTAATCCTTGATCTGTGCCTCGCTCATCGCGAAGCAAAAATTTAACGAAACGAGCGAAAATAGTAGAAATTTTTTAAGCATTTTTAGCCTTTGAAATATTTTTGCGAAGTATAGCCGAATAAATTTTAAAAATTAAATTTTAGCGAACCGCTTTTGGGACAATTCGCTAAAACATTAGCCGGCGAAATTAGAATTTATAACGAACGTTTGAGTAAAACACCCTGCCTTCCTCAGGAAAGCCCTCTCTGTACTCGTAGTTTTTGTCAAATAGATTCGACACGCCCGCTTCAAAGCTTAGAGCTTCGGTCGGTTTGTAGGTAAATTTAAGATTCGTTACGCCAAAGCCCGCGGTTTTATGATCTACGTGACCGGCTCTGGTAGGCACTCTAGACCATAAGCTTGAGCTTAGTTCTTGAGAAGCGTAGACGCTAAATTTCGGTAAAATTTTATAATCTACGTACAAAAACCCTTTATGCTTCGGCAGATCGTAAACTAAGGCGTCTTTGCCGTTTTCTTTATATTTTGCGCTCATATAAGTATAGTTGCCGCCTAGCTCTAAATCGCGCGTAGCAAAGTAGCTCGCTCCAAGCTCAAATCCCTTGTAATAAGCCCTATCGACGTTTACGGCCATATCTCTGGTTTGCCCGAATTTCGTAACGCTAGTAGAGCCGATAGCGTCTTTAACTCTTGAGTAAAATACCGCCGTCTCTAATCTCAAAGCCTCGCCGAAATTTCTTTGGTAGCCGACCTCGTAGTGGTTTGCTATTTCCGGTTTTAGATACGGGTTTGCGAAAAATCTACCGAATCTTTCGCTATATCTATCTTTCATGCTGGCAAAATAGGTCTTTTTTGCAAAGCTTAGGCTTAGCTCGTCCTCGCCGTCAAAGCTATGCTTGATAGCGGCTTGGTAGTTAAAGGCGTGCTTTTTGCCTACGTCAAACGAAGTAAGCTTATAGTTGGCCGGGTTGTTGCGGCCGCCTCCTCCTCCACCTCCGCCGCCACCACCTCCGCCGCCGCGGAATTGGATATAGTCTTCGGCTTTTACGGCGTCCCTAACGTCGTAGCTAACGCCCAAAATCAATCTAGTAAAATCGCTAAATTTGTAAGTGTTTTCAAGAGCAAAGCTATAAGTCTTATCTACAAAGGTAACGGTCGGTTCGGTGCCAAACCTCCCCGTATAATGAACCCTATATCCCGAGTGTTTGTCGCGTTTGTAGTTTGCGGCAAATTTAAGCGTATCTTTATCGCCTATATTTCCGCCCGTCTCTAAGCCAAATCCATACGCCGTATCTTTATATTTGCTATCTTCCATGGCGCTGATATCATACATCTCGTTTTTAAATTCGTCCGCAAAGGCTTTGGTGTTTATATAAAGGCTATTTGCGAATTCCGTATGCGATAAGAAGTAAATACTCTGTCTATCCCACTGCGGCCACTCCCACAAGCGGTCTTTTTGAGAGAAAGCCGCGTATTTGCCGGTATACATAGGCTGCTCTTTCTCGCCTTTTTGATTTACGTACGCTACCGCGTATTCGTCGGTTTCGTTTGGCGTAAAGCCGAATTTTATATTAAATTTCTTATCGCGTTGCACGGAGTTGTCGCGCCTGCCACCGTCCTCGTTGCCGGTTACTTTTTGGTTAAATTTACGAGATAGCTGCTGTCCCGCATCCTCCATGTAGCTGCCGCCTGCTTGCGCGTAAAATAGCTCTTGCTTTGTGCCGATGCTAAAATCTACGTTATTGCCGTAGGTTTTGGCGTTTTTGCCCGTCTCAAAGCCGTAACCTAGGCTTCCCTCAAGCTCTTTGCTAGGCTTTTTGGTGATTAAATTTATCGCGCCGCCCATCGTGTTTGGGCCGTAAAGCACCGAGCTAGAGCCCTTTGAGATATCTATGCGGCTTAGATCAAAGGTCGTAAATCGCCCGAAATCAGCATTGCCGTCATAAGGCACGTAAACGGGAATGCCGTCGATATAAAGCGGAGTTCTGCGCGCGTCAAAGCCGCGAACGTAGAAATTTTGCTCGGCGCGCGGGCCTTTTTTGTCCACATAGACGCCGGACGTGCTGTAAGCGACCTCTGAGAGGCGCTTTATATCGTCTTTTTGTAGCTTTTGCTCGTCTAAAACGACTACGTTCGCGTCGCTTTTTTGCAAGCCGCCTACGTTTTGCGTGACTTCGACCTTGCCCAGCGTAAAAACCTCGCCGTGCAGCGCCGCCGCGGCGCAACATGCGATTAGACCGATTTTTCTCACGTTAACTCCTTAAAAATTAAGTTTTTATTTTATATTTTATAAAATACGTTTTTATAGCGTCTAATATTACTAAAATATAAAGATATAATTTTATTTTACGAATAGTTAAATTCGACTTAAATATTAAGGAAGCTAAAATGAAATTTAAATTTCTGCTTTGCATCGACGACACGGACGAGCTTGGCGGCGTGATTTCTACGGGACTGCTCGCCGAGGAGATAGCCGCGTTTATCGGCTCTTTCGCGCCCGTTTCATTCGTCACGCGCCATCAGCTTTTGCTAGACCCGCGCATCAACTACACCTCGCACAACAGCTGCATGTGCATGAAAGCCCTGCTTACCGAGGAGCAAAAGCAGAGCGCGCTAAATTTTGCCATTGAGCTGCTAGAACGCAAAAGCGCGCCTACCGCCGAGCCCGGTATCGCGGCGGCCTTTGAAAAAGATCTCCTAAGCGCGCAGGAGCTGATAAGCTTTGGCAGAAGCGCAAAGGAGATATTTTTAAAGCCGCAGCAAGCGTTTTGGAAGGCCGCCTTGCAAAACGTATTTTAAAAGAGCTAAAAAGCGGCGCTTGCGGGCATAGGGCTTAGGCTTAGCGGAAGCGACGGAAAAATTAGAGGCAAATTTGAGTTAGAAAAGTCAAATTTGAGCGTAGCCGAGCTTTTGGATTTAAATTTTATCGAGGCGGTCGCGGATGAGAATTTTAAACCGCTTTCGCCTGATGAACGCGTAAATTTAATCGGTGCGCTAAAGCCCGTGTTTTTGGATTTTAAAGCGACTCTACTCGTCAAAAAAGAAACGGACGGCGGATTTAGAAATTTAAGCGTAAAAGAGCTTCGGGATTTTTGATGAGCTTAAATTTTAACGAAAAAGGCGAGTTTAGATTCGGTAAATTTAACTACGAAAAAGCGCGAGAAACCGCCCAAAACTGCGCTAAATTTAAGCTAGATAACGACGAAGAGGAGACGAGCTGCGGCGGCGAGAGGAGCTGCTACGACTGCGCGTTTAGGCGTTGGAGCGCGCAGAGCTTTATCTGCGGCTTTTGGCAAATATCGGCCTGCACTAGCGGCGCTCGGTAGTTTGATTTTATGCCGTTTTTCTAAATTTTCCGCCGCCTTTAAATTTAAGCTCGCCGCAAAATCTCTTGCCAAATTTTGCCTCGACGATAAGAACCAGCACGAAAAATATCTTTTCGTCGTTTAAAGAGGCGATTTGGCGCATGGTTTGATTTGAGCCGTTAAATTTGACGCCGTTTTCGCACAACGTGCGGCAAAACTCGGCCTCGTCAAAGCCTAGTTTTTGCGAGATTTGGGCTATCGTGTATGGCTCGAGCGAGGCGATGATGCGGTCCATGTTGCACATGCTCGGATTTTTGCGGCGAGTGACGACGTCTACGAATTCGTTTGCGAGCTTAATGAGCTTTTTCTTGCGATTTATCACGTGCAAAACGGCTGCGAGCGCAACCAAAAAGCCCGCAAATTTATGCGCGCCCATCCAAAATTCGCCGTACTCTCCGAGCGCGAATTTTACTCCCGAAAACGCGAGCAGGCAAAGTCCCAAAATCAGCATGCAAATGAGGCAAAATTTATAAACAATCTCAAATTTAAACATAAAATCTCCCAAAATATATTTTCGTAATTATACATTTTTAAAATAAGCAATATTTTAAGGACAGATTTTATCCTTTTATTGACGCAAATCATTCGATTAAATTCGCGTTTTGGATAAACTATCGCCCGAATTTTCATATCACAAAGGAGAAAAGTATGCGTGAATACAAGAAGTATTGGTGGGCGCTGGTAGCAGTCGTTACTATCGCCTTCGGGATACTCGGCTATTACGGCGTAGAGGTTTACCGCGAAGCGCCGCCGGTGGTGAGTTTTGCCGATAAAAACGGCAAGATCGTAGTCGAGCAAGAGCAAATTTATAAAGGTCAAGAGGCCTGGCAGAGCATCGGCGGTATGCAAGTGGGCTCGGTCTGGGGACACGGAGCGTATCAGGCGCCTGATTGGACGGCTGATTGGCTGCATAAAGAGCTAGTCGCGTTTATGGATATAAAGGCAAATCAGCTTTACGGAGCCAAATTTGATGCTCTTAACGCCGAGCAACAAGCAAACATCAAGGCTCTAACAAAGAGCGAATACCGCACGAATACGCTAAAAAACGGCGTTATAACGATCAGCGACGAGAGGATTGCGGCGGCAAAGGTAGTGCGGGGCGAGTATAACGGGCTTTTTGGCAACGATCCGAAATACCAGAAGCTACGCGAAAACTACGCGATGAAAAACAACACGCTGGCCAAAGAGGAAAACCGCGAGCAGCTAAACGATTTCTTCTTTTGGGCGACCTGGGCCACGGCGACGAATCGCCCAAATAGCGAGGCTACGTACACCAACAACTGGCCGCACGAGCCGCTAATCGACAACGTTCCGACGCAAGAAAACGTATTTTGGACGATTATTAGCGTTACGATTTTGGTCGCGGGCGTTGGCTTACTAGTTTGGTTTTCAAATTTCTACGGCGAAAAAGATCACGAGAAACTCGCTCCTATCGACGCCGATCCGCTTTCAAAGCTAAATTTGACTCCGTCTCAAAAGGCGCTTGGCAAATACCTTTTCGTAGCGCTCGCGCTATTTGTTTTCCAGATCATGATAGGCGGCTTCGTGGCGCACTATACGGTCGAGGGACAGGAGTTTTACGGTATAAATTTATCTGAGCACATCCCGTACTCTTTGGCGCGCACTTGGCATATCCAGGCGAGCATTTTCTGGATCGCGACGGGCTTTTTGGCGGCCGGACTTTTCCTAGCGCCTATCATCAACGGCGGCAAGGATCCTAAATTTCAAAAACTAGGCGTTGATTTGCTTTTCTACGCGCTGCTTTTCTTAGTCGTGGGTAGCTTTATCGGCGAGTACATGGCGATAGCGGGCAAGATGGAAACGTCTACTAGCTTTTGGCTCGGTCACCAAGGATACGAGTATATCGAGCTTGGTAGGGTTTGGCAGCTTATTTTGTTCGTGGGTCTTATTATCTGGATGGCGCTCGTGCTTCGCGGATTCGTCGGCGGATTTAAGGCTGACGGCGATAAAAACCTGCTAGCTATCTTTACGGCTTCTGCTATCGCGGTGGGACTTTTCTACGGCGCGGGGCTATTTTATGGACAAAGAAGTCCGCTGCCGGTGATGGAATACTGGCGCTGGTGGGTCGTTCACCTTTGGGTCGAGGGCTTTTTCGAGGTGTTTGCGACTGCGTCGCTTGCATTCGTGTTTGCCTCTTTGGGTCTAGTGGGTAAAAAATTTGCGACTTACTCAACCTTGGCAAGCGCTAGTTTATTCTTAATGGGCGGTATCCCTGGCACCTTCCATCACCTTTATTTTGCGGGAACTACCACTCCGATCATGGCGGTGGGCGCTAGCTTTTCCGCGCTTGAGGTCGTGCCTTTGGTGCTTCTTGGAGCAGAGGCCTTCCATCAGTATTCGCTTCAGTTTGCGCAAAGCTGGGCGAAAAATCTCAAATGGCCGCTTTACTGCTTTATCGCGGTGGCGTTTTGGAATATGCTGGGCGCGGGCGTGTTTGGTTTCCTTATCAACCCGCCGCTATTTTTGTTCTACATCCAGGGTCTAAACACCACTTCGGTGCACGGACACGCGGCGCTGTTTGGCGTTTACGGATTTTTGGCTTTAGGCTTTGTTTGGCTCGTGGCACTTTATCTTTTCAAAGGGCAAGAATTTAACGACAAGCTTATGAAAGTGGGCTTTTGGTCGCTAAATGCGGGACTAATGCTAATGATTTTAGCGTCGCTGCTCCCGATCGGTCTTTATCAAGCCGTCGCCGCGATAGACGTGGGCATGTGGTACGCTAGAAGCGCGGAGTTTTTACAGATGGATCACTTGCAAAATTTACGCTGGCTAAGGATGATCGGCGATACGATCTTCATCATCGGCGGCATTTGCTTCTTTATCCAGATTCTTAAATTTATCGCGGGAAGCTGCAGCTGCAAGGCTAAAGCCTAATCCTTCTAAGCCCCTACTTTAGGGGCTTAGCTTCTTCTAAACTTCTATCTTGTACAATTCGCCCCAAAGGACGAAAATGCAAAAATTTAAAAAATATCTCCGAAATTTTATCTTTGGCTTCTTGATT
>CAUSIL010000030.1:0-13914 GCA_963531395.1 uncultured Campylobacter sp. | reverse complement strand
TATCATTTCGCCAAAAAACAAAGAGCCTCTATGCAAAATTTAGACAAACTTTATATCTTTACCAACTCCCGAAAGATCCGCGAATTTAATGCGAAATTTCAAAACGAACTCGTGCCAAAGGCCATGACGATAGCGCAGTTTGAGCAAAAGGCCGTGCTGGTGCCGGGGCGCTTTGAGGCGGACGAGGCATACGCGCTGGTGCTGATGCAGCGAGCCTGCGCGAGCGTGAGAGAGGCCTCCGAGAGGCTGCGTATCCCATCCGAGTTTTTTGCTTTTTTGAAAAACAACGACTATCTTTTCAGCTTTTTTAAGGAGCTTGCTATCAGCAAAAAGAGCGTGGCGGATCTGAAATTTAGCGATATTTACGCCGATTACGAGGAGCATCTGGGTATCCTCGAGGCGGTGCTTGCGCGATATAAGGAGCTGCTCGCGGCCGAAAATCTATACGACGGCATCGCGCTGCCTGAAATTTACCGGCTAAACGGCGGGTTTGTGAGGGAATTTCGCGAGATTTATCTTGAGGTGGACGGCTTTTTGAGCGAATTTGAGTGGGAGCTGTTTAACGAGATCGCCAAGCTAACGACGCTAAAAATCATCTTTCAAACCAGTAAATTTAACAAAAAACTGATCCTAAAACTAGCCGAAATCTCCGGCATTGACTCGAGCGAGTTTAGTCTATACGGCGAATTTGAGCTAAATTTGAGCTCGCGCGAGCTAAAAAAAACGGGCGCCGTACGCAAAAATCCGCTCGTTTTAAAAAGGAGTTTTAGTGCTAGGAGCTTGCAGGCGGCCTACGCGATGGCAAAGGCTAGCGAGTTCGTGGCTGATGGCATCAAGCCCGAAAACATTGCCGTTATCCTGCCCGATGAGAGCTTTGCCGAGATCTTGCGCTTGCACGACCGCGACAAGATGTTTAACTTTGCGATGGGCGAGAGCTTCACGCGAACGCGGTTTTTTCAAATTTTAAAGTGCATGGTAACCGCGATAAACGACAAAATCCGCGTAAATTTGAGCGAAGATAACTATAAAAATTTCAACGAATTTGAGTTTAATCTGCATGAATTTGGCGTCGGCTCCGAGCTGTTTGCGAAATTTAAAAACGGCTTTGAGGCGCCTTGCTCGTTTGAGGATTTTAGGGCGCTTATGGAGGATATTTTGGCGCTTGAAAGCGACCCAGCCGCCGCGCAAAAAACGCGCGAGGAGCTATTTTACGCGCAGAGTTTGGCGCGATATTTTAGCTTTACGCTGCGTCAAATTTGCGAGATATTTTTGATAAAGCTAGCCAGGCTTAGACTTGATCACGTGGGCGGCGGCAAGATCGGCGTGATGGGCGTTTTAGAGAGCCGCGGTCTAAAATTTGAGGGCGTCATAGTGCTTGATTTTAACGACGATTTGGTGCCAAAGCGTAGCGTAAACGAGATGTTTTTGAGCTCGCGCGTGCGCCAAAAAGCGGGCCTCATCGGCTACGTAGACCGCGAAAATTTGCAGAGATTTTACTACGAGAGCCTAATCGGCGGCGCGAAAAAGGCGGCGATATGCTACGCGGCAAACGAGGAGAAAATCGCGTCGAGATTTCTCGGCGAATTTAGCGCCGTGGAGGACGTGAGATTTAGCGACGAGAGCTATGCAGCGCTGTTTAACGGCGAATTTGCGGACGAGCAAAAATTTGAGGCCGAGATAAACCCGCATCTTGACGAAAAGAACGAGGCTAAACCTAAACAAGCAAAAATCGCCAAAGAGCGGAGTTTGTTTGAATTTGACGCGGAGGGCGAGCTAAATTCGGACGCAAATTCTGCCGACAAATTTGACGAAAACGCCGCGCAAAACGAAACGCCGAGCCAAAACCCGCGAGCGCTAAATTTTATAAAATTTACTCAAAAAACGCCCGCAAAGCCTAAAATTTTCGAGCAAGACATCATCGTCAAGCACGATTTTTTCGCCATCCCGCTCTCTTTTAGCAGGCTAAACACCTATTTGCAGTGCCCGCGGCGGTATTATTACAGATATATTTTAGGCGTAAAGCCGCCCGTTATGCCGCAAACCGCGTCTGCGGCGGACTTTGGCAACTCGCTGCACAGAGCGCTTTTTGAGTATTATTCTAAATTTGAGAAGTTTGACCCCGCTAAATTTGAAACGGTGCTAAGAGAGCTAAATGTGCTGCCGCTAGAGCGCGAGATAACGATGATAAAGATGGAAAAATTTAAGGCCGTAGAGGACGCGAGATATGAGGCGGGATGGCGCGTGCATGGGCTTGAAAAAGAGCTTGATAGCGTGTTTGCAGGCGTGCGCATAACCGGCAAAATCGACCGCATAGACGGGCGCGGCGACGAGCTAGCGGTGATTGATTATAAAAGCGGAAAATTTGACGCCAAATCCTTGCAACTGCCCTTTTACGAGGCGCTCGTTGGTAGGCCTTGCGAGGGGTACTTTTACGATCTAAAAGATAATATGAACTTGGTAGCGGGCGAGGCTAGCACGGAGGCGCTTGTAGAGGCGATCGAGCAGCTAAAATCTATCAATAATACGCCGATAAATTTCGGGGAGGCCAAGGGCGCGATGAGCGAATACGAAGACTATAAAATTTTAGTCAAAGGCGAGCTATGAAGCCGTTTTTGGCCCTCGAGGCGAGTGCGGGCAGCGGCAAGACCTTTGCGCTTAGCGTGCGTTTTATCGCGATTTTGCTATCAGGCGCCGACGCGCGCGAGATCACGGCGCTGACCTTTACTAAAAAGGCCGCTAATGAGATGAAAGAGCGCATCGTGCAGACCTTTTTGCGGCTCGAGGAAAAGGGCGCAGAGCTAGCCGAGCTGGAGCAAATTTTGGGCGCGGGCAGGGATAAGATTTTAGCCATGCGCGACGCGTGGGCGACGCATTTTTTAGAAAGCGATCTAAAAATCGGCACGTTTGATTCGTTTTTCGTCGGTATCTTGCGCAGCTTTTGCTTAAATTTGGGACTAAGCGCTGATTTTGAAGTGAGCGAAAATTTAAACGAGCTACAGCGGGGCGAGTTTGTCGCGAGCGTAAGTAAGGATATGCGACTGCTAAAGGCGCTTGCAAATTTGATAGCGACGGCCGAGCGCAGTCAGAGTAGCTTTTTTGAGAGCTTAGAGATGTTTTACGAAAATTTCGGCGAGCTTAAAAGCAGCGAAAATGCGTCGTTTCCAAATGAAAGTGGCGTTGCAGAAGCGCTAAAAAATATGCGCGAATACGTCCTAGCTAGAGGCGGTGGCAAAGACGCGCAAAGCGCCGTGAAAGAGGGCAGTCCGAGCGAAATTTTAGCTCGATCTTTTATGTCGCGCGCGAGTCTTGATTATCGCACGTTTTCTAAAATTTATACACCGGAGCTTGATGGGATGTTTTTTGAGTTAAAAGCGCGGTTAAAGCGCTATTTTGACGCGCTGGAGGAGTATAAAATCGCCGAGCTCGCTAGATTTTTAAAAATCTACAAAGAGTGCAAAATCTCGCTAAATAAAAGGCTAAATTCGCTCGCCTTTAGCGACGTGACGCGCCTAGTTTACGAGCTTTTAAGGGGCGGCGAGACGGACGCGCAGATGCTTTATTTTAGGCTCGACGGACGCATAAATCACCTGCTCATCGACGAGTTTCAAGACACCAACGTCGCGCAGTACGAGATCATGCGACCGCTCATCGAAGAAATCGTCGCCGGATACGGACAAAACGGGCTTGGCAGCTTTTTTTACGTCGGCGACGTAAAGCAGAGTATTTACCGTTTTCGCGGCGGCAAAAAGGAGCTTTTCGGCAAGCTGATGCGCGATTTTCCGCAGATCAAAGCGCAAAATTTGGAGGTAAATTACCGCAGTAAAAAGGCGCTGGTTAGATTTACGAACGCCGTGTTTGCGGGTAAAATCGAAAATTTTAAACCGCAAAGAACGCCGCAAAAAGAGGGCGAGCGAGTAAATTTGGTAGGGCAGATGCCGTATTTTGAGGCACAGGAGGACGATCTTGGCTTCGTGCGGGTAATTAGCGGCGATGACGTGGCGGTAGAGGCGGCGCAGCAGGTTAAATTTCTCCTGCAAAAAGGGGTTTGCGAGGACGATATCACCGTGCTTTGCTGGAAAAACGACGATATAAATAAAATCTCAAATTTGCTGAGCGAGGCGGGCGTAAAAAGCGTGAGCGAGGGCGTGACGGCGCTGCTAGCGAGCAAAAACGCGCGCGCGGTAGCGGAATACGCTAAATTTTGCCTATTCGGCGAGCGAATTTACAAGCTAAATACCGAAGCGATCCTGGACGTAAACGCCGTAAAACTAAGCGTAAATCCGCAAAAATCGGCGCTTGAGAGCTTGCACTATCTAGCGGTCAGGCTCGGCGTAGATATGAGCGATGCGGACGTTTTGCGGTTGCTTGAGCTGGCGCAGCCGTATTCAAATTTGACCGAGTTTATCTATAATCTTGATAGATTTGAAGCAAAAGCGAGCGCAAAAAGCGGCGAGGGCGTAAAAATCATGACCGTGCATAAATCAAAGGGACTGGAGTTTGGAAACGTGATTGTGTGCGATAAAATGGGTGCTGGACGGTACGATGGATCAAATTTCATCGCGGAATACGACGCGGGTATGGGCTCCTGGCAGGTGCGACACAACATCAAAAAACAGTGCATCGACGAGGATTTTGCAAGGCTAAAAGAAAAGGCGGCGCGGCTCGAGCGCGAAGAGGATATGAACAAGCTCTACGTCGCGCTAACTAGGGCGATTAGCGGGTTAATCATCGTTAAATAAACGGGCGCAAACGGCAGAAATCCGAGCTTTTTTGGGGCGTATGAGAGTGGCGGCGAGGTTATAGAGTATCTTGATTTGGTTGATTTTAGTTTCGGAGAGCCTACGCCTAGCAAGGCGCGAAATTTGACGTCGGCGGGCAAATTTGAGCCTATAGAGCTAGCTCAAATTTCAAAGCAAATCGTAGATGAAACACCAAAATCCGAGGGCAAAAATCAAAAGGCGATTTATTTTGGTTTGGCGCTACACTATCTGCTAGAAATGGCGGAAAAATTCGACGAGAGTTCACTAAAAACGGCGCAAATTTCGATGCGAAACGCTTTTCATAAATTTTTGGACGAGGGCGAGCTGGATGAAATTTACGCGCGCGGACTAAATTTGATAAACGAGTCTAAATTTAAGCAAATGACGCAGGCAAAAAGGGTGTTTAAAGAGCAGCCCTTGCGATATGATGGCGCGCTAAAGCAGCTTGATCTGCTCTGCTTGGGCGAAAATGAAATCTGCGTGATCGACTACAAAACGAGCGATAAAAATATAGATGAAAATATCGCGCAGGTTGAGGAGTACAAAAAAATACTGGCTCAAATTTATCCGAATTTGAGCGTGAGGGCGGCGATATTTTACGCTTTGCGGGACCAAATTCGAAGCATTGATATTTAAATATAGCTTAAATTAAGCTACTTGTAAGGTGCATTTGAATACAATCACGACTTAAAATTATCTAAAGGGTAAGAAATGACTAAAATAACAAAACCAAACGAGGTGGAGCGCGAGTGGATCGTGCTTGACGCGGCAGGCAAGCGTTTTGGTAGATTGCTAACCGAGGTAGCTACGCTGCTTCGCGGTAAGCATAAACCAAATTTCACTCCGAATGTCGATTGCGGCGATTACGTTATCATAATCAACGCTTCTAAAGCCGAATTTACAGGCAACAATAAAGCCGAGCAAAAGCTTTATCACCGCCATTCGGGATATTTTGGTAGCACGAAGAGCGAGAAATTCGGCGAGCTTTTAGCTGACAAACCTGAAAAACTGTTCAAGCTAGCCGTTCGCGGAATGCTTCCAAAAACAAAACTCGGTAGAGAGATGATAAAAAAACTAAAAGTTTACGCCGGCAGCGAGCATCCGCACACGGCTCAAATAGCTAAAAAAGAAGGAAAATAATCATGGCGAAAGTTTATGCAACCGGTAAAAGAAAAACTGCCGTAGCAAAAGTCTGGATAAAATCTGGCAGCGGTAAAATTTTAGTAAACGGACTTGATCTAAACACTTGGCTCGGCGGACACGAGGCTATCAAACTAAAAGTGGTTCAACCTCTGCTTTTAACAAAACAAGAGAGCTCTGTAGACGTAACTGCAACGACTCTAGGCGGCGGATACTCTGCTCAGGCTGAGGCGCTAAGACACGGTATATCAAGAGCATTGGCTCTATTTGACGCCGACTTTAGAGCGACTCTAAAACCAAAAGGCCTACTAACTCGCGACTCACGCGTCGTCGAGCGTAAGAAATTCGGTAGAAGAAAAGCTAGAAGAAGCCCGCAATTCTCTAAACGCTAATAGTTTGTTAAAGCCGTTTCGTCGGCTTTTAGATTTTGGAGATGAGGTATATAGTTTGGAAAGACTGATATGCCTCAAGTTGTATGTTAAATTTAGATTTATAAATTAGTGATAAAATCAAAAAATAGTCTTGTGAAAAAACGGGACAAAAGAAAGGATAACTTATGAAAAAGATTGCTCTTGCTTTAGTTGCTGCTACTGCGCTTTTTGCCGCTGATTCAGCTTACAATTACGAACTAACTCCGACAATAGGCGGCGTTCATCCTGAAGGAAATTTGGGAACAAATGAACAATCGGCTATAGGTTTAAGAATCGGAAGAAACCTTGAGAATTTCTTTATAGACCACGTAGAACTCGGTCTTAGCCACACTAACAAGATAAGAGAGTATGGCGTGGACGGAAAGGCTACTAGATATTTCGTTAATGCTATTAAAGATTTTGGTCTAACTGAAAAACTATCTCTTTACGGCTTGCTTGGCGCTGGATATGAGGATGTCTCAAAAAAATTCGTCAAAAACGATGACGGCGGCTTTGGTCAATACGGCCTTGGTTTGAGATATCAAATTACCGATAACTTTGCTCTACGCGCTGAAGCGGTAGATGCTATTAAATTTGAGCATGCAGATCACAACCTATTCTATACGCTAGGTTTTGCAGTTGGCTTCGGTGCTAAAAATGCTCCTGTAGTTGCAGAGGCGCCAAAAGCTGAGCCTGTTTCAGCTCCTGTAAGCCTTGACGATGATAATGACGGCGTTTTAAACGATGTCGATCAATGCCCAAATACACCGGCAGGCGTAGTAGTTGACGAGACTGGTTGCGAGAAGGTTATCATTCTTAGAGATATTGGCGTAAACTTCGCATTTGATAGCTACAAAATAACTCCAAAATATCTTGAAGAGATCAAAAAAGTAGCTAACTTCATGGGTGAAAATCCAGGCTACCGTGTAGTTCTAAGCGGACATACAGACAGCATTGGCGCTGAAGCTTATAACCAAAAACTATCTGAAAAAAGAGCAAATGCAGTTGCTAAAGCTCTTGAAGAACTTGGCGTAAGCGCAGATAAGATCACTACCGTAGGATACGGCGAGCTTAAACCTGTCGCTTCAAATAAAACAAAAGAAGGACGCGCTGAGAATAGACGCGTTGAAGCTAGATTTAACAAATAAAATTAGCCTAGCTTAATAATGCATGGACGAGATTAAATTCGAACTTATTTGGTCGCTAATCTCGTCCTATTCTTTAAAAATTTTAGGCTCTATCGCCATCTTGCTTATCGGCAAGTTGCTAGTAGCTAAAATCTCAAATCTTATATCAAAATTAATCATTTCCTCTAGACTTGACGAAACTCTTTCGAGTTTTTTACTAAATATCATCAAAACGCTTCTCATGGCTTTCGTAATCATAGCTGCGATCGCAAATTTGGGCGTCGAGACGTCTATGTTTGTTGCTGCGCTAGGTGCTATCGGTCTTGCTATCGGTATGGCGTTTAAGGATACTTTTTCAAACATCGGCGCAGGGTTTTTGATAATATTTTTTAGACCGTTTAAACTCAAAGACCACATAGAAGTCGCAGGCGTGCAAGGTGCGGTCAAAGAGATCAGTATGTTTAGCACTGTTTTGCGCACTACCGATCACAAAACCATCATTATTCCAAACGGACGCATTATAAGCAGCAATATAATTAACTTCTCAAAAGAAGGCACCAGGCGCGTCGAGCTCGTATTTTCCATAGATTACAAAGATGATTTAAAACTTGCAAAAGAGATTATTTTAAACCTAGCTGCCGAAAATAAAAAGATCCTAAAAGAGCCAAAGCCATTCGTCGGGGTAGGAAGCCTGGGTGAAAATAGCGTAAATTTAACCGCTAGATTTTGGTGTGCGAGCGATGATTTTTCGGATGTACAGTTTGCTATGCTAGAGAGCGTCAAGCTCGAATTTGACGCCAAAGGCATCTCTATACCGTCGCCGCAGCTTAGCATCCGATATCAAGACAAAAGGCAAGACGAGCAAATTTGATCACGCGTTTTTTGCGTATTTTATATTTATGCGCTCGCATAGTCGATGAGTCAAACTTGATCCGCAAGCTGACCTTACTAATTTTACATAAAAATACGCAAGCGCGGGAAATTTAGCCTGAAATATTTTAAATTTTAAGTTTAATTTGATGTAATGGTATTTTAAGAAAACCGTGATTTTAGTACCTGGCCTACAATAAGGTAAAACGAAATCAAAACCCAAAACGATGAAAATTTAAAATTTAAAAAAGCCGACTTAAGGCAAATTTTAAAATACAAAAAGTAAAATCAAAGTATTTTAAAACGTAAATTTGACGCGAAAGTGCCGCCAAATTTGCTATAACACAATTAAAAAAAACGAAAGAAGCAAGATGAAAAAAACCATACTTTTTGACCTAGACGGTACGCTTATCGACTCCACGCCCGCGATCCTTGACGGATTTGGCGCGGCGTTTCGCGCTCACGGCGAGCCTACTCCAAAGCCAGAGGCAATCAAGGCTCTAGTCGGTCATCCCCTTGACGTCATGTTTGCCGGACTTGGCGCGCCGACGCAGCTCGTGCCTGATTATATCGCCGCGTATAAGGCGCGTTACGAGCAGATTTTTTTGGAGCAAACGTCTTTGCTTGAGGGCGCGGCGGGCGCGTTGGCGCTTGCTAGCGAGGTTGCGGACGTGGGCGTCGTGACGACGAAAACGTCGAAATTTTCGGTCATCTTGCTTGAGCACTTGGGCGTTATGAAATTTATCAAAACCGTGATCGGCAGAGACGACGTCGTAAGCCCAAAGCCCGACCCCGAGCCCATAAACGCGGCTCTTGAGCGCCTAGGCAAGACAAACGCGCAAGATAAGGCGAACGCCTTTATGATCGGCGATACGACGATGGATCTGGAAGCGGCGAAGCGTGCGGGCATCGCGGGCGTCGGGCTGGTTTGCGGCTACGGCAAGGAGGCCGATTTACGCACGCATTCAAATTTGATCTTTAAAAACGCATTTGAAGCGGTTAAATTTATAGCAGGTAAGTGAGTTTGGTTTGTTGCGGCAGCGTAAATGTAGAGTTTTAACAGCGGTCAAAACCTATAGTTAGTTCGCCAAACCGCTATTTTTAGTGTTCGATTGAGTTGGCAAATTTAACCGTATATAAAGCGTAGCGACAAGTACGGCAAGCCAAATTTAAATCAAATTTGTCGCAAGAGCCATGGCAAAAGGTAAATTTGACTTACCGATGCGCTTGTTTTTTTCTCAAAGGGCTCAAACGTATTTACTTTATCAAGATAAATGCCGCAAAAACCCGCTTCCATGATTTTTACTAACTCCTCGTTGTCCAGACGGCCGTAAATCAGGAGTTGGCGTCCGTGACCGAGATTACCCGTATGTAGCTAACGGCGGCTTATTTTCTGCTGAGCCGTCTTTAGAAGTAGCCTTAAGCTTTCTGGGCGATGATTATAAAATCATGTCGCGAGACTGCGATGATAGACGGCCGTTCTCTTGCGCTAGCTTACCGCAAATTTTGCTTTGTTTACGATTTTTCATTCGCTGCGGCTTAAAAGCATAAGACGAAAATCGCGGCTAGAGCGGGTAAAGCCTTGCGCTCAAATTTACCGTTAAAGTTGAACGGCTTTTAAAATCGGCCGCCAGGTCAAATTTGGGGCCTTAGATTATTAAATTTGAGCTTTTTTGAAAATGTAACTTAGCTGATTAATTAGATATTTTGGAAACTAGCTCTATAATAAAAGATTTTTAAAAATCGTAAGAAAATTTAAGGCGGAAAAATGGCTAAAATAATGAAAACTATGGACGGAAACGAGGCTGCGGCGCACGCGGCTTACGCATTTACCGAGGTTGCGGGCATCTACCCGATCACTCCTAGCTCGCCGATGGCTGACTACACCGATATGTGGGCGGCTCAGGGCAAGAAAAATTTATTCGGCATGCCCGTTAAAGTCGTCGAAATGCAAAGCGAGGGCGGGGCTGCGGGCACCGTACACGGCTCGCTGCAAGTAGGCGCGCTAACTACGACATACACGGCTTCGCAAGGCCTTTTGCTAAAAATCCCGAATATGTACAAAATCGCAGGCCAGCTACTGCCGGGCGTCATCCACGTGAGCGCGCGCTCTATCGCGGCCCAGGCGCTTTCTATCTTTGGCGATCATCAGGACATCTACGCCTGTCGCCAAACGGGCTTTGCGATGCTGGCAAGCGGCTCCGTGCAAGAGGTCATGGATATCGCGGGCGTCGCGCATCTAGCGGCGATCAAGGGTCGCGTGCCGTTTTTGCACTTTTTCGACGGATTTCGCACGAGCCACGAGATACAAAAGGTCGAGGTGCTTGACTACGCGCACTTTGATAGACTGCTAGACCGCGAGGCGCTGCAAAAATTTAGAGACGAGGCTCTAAGTCCTGAAAACCCAAAAACTCGCGGTACGGCACAAAACGACGACATCTACTTCCAAACGCGCGAGCTAGCTAACCGCTACTACGACGCGGTGCCTGATATCGTGGCTGAGTATCTAAAAGAAATTTCAAAAATCACGGGACGAGATTATAAACCGTTTAATTATTACGGCGATCCGCACGCTACGCGCGTCGTGGTCGCGATGGGCTCTGTCACGCAAACTCTCGAAGAGGTAGTCGATCACCTACGCGCAAAGGGCGAAAAAGTAGGCGTGCTAAAAGTGCATCTATACCGTCCGTTTAGCCTAAAATACCTCTTTGACGTGATGCCTGAAACTGTAGAAAAGATCGCCGTGCTAGACCGCACGAAGGAGCCGGGAAGCCTCGGCGAGCCGCTATATCTGGACGTCAAGGCTGCGTTTTATGGATGCAAAAATCAGCCCGTGATCGTAGGCGGACGCTACGGTCTAAGCTCAAAAGACGTCGATCCTGCACAAATGCTAGCCGTATTTGAAAATCTAAATTTAAGCGAGCCCAAAAACGGCTTTACCGTCGGTATCGAGGACGATGTGACCTTTACTTCGCTAAAAGTCGGCGAGAAAATTTCGCTAAGCGACGCAAGCGTGAAAGAGTGCCTATTTTACGGCCTTGGCGCGGACGGTACCGTCGGAGCGAATAAAAACTCCATCAAAATCATCGGCGATAAAACCGATCTTTACGCGCAGGCGTATTTTGCCTACGACAGCAAAAAATCAGGCGGCTACACGCGCTCGCATCTGCGTTTCGGTAAAAACCCGATCCGCTCGACCTATCTCGTCTCAAATCCGCACTTCGTAGCCTGCTCGGTCGCGGCGTATCTTGAAATTTACGACGTCATAGACGGTATCCGCGAGGGCGGGACGTTCCTGCTAAACTCGATCTGGGACGCCGAGCAGACGGTCGCTAAACTGCCGAATAAAGTAAAGAAAATTTTAGCCGAGAAAAGAGTAAATTTCTACATCATCAACGCCACCAAGCTAGCTCGCGAGATCGGGCTAAAAAACCGTACGAATACCATCATGCAGTCGGCGTTTTTTAAACTTGCTGACATTATCCCGTTTGCCGACGCGCAAAAATACATGAAAGAGTACGCGCACAAAGCCTACGCCAAAAAGGGCGAAGCGATCGTGGAGATGAACTACAAGGCCATCGATATGGGCGCAGACGGGCTGGTTAAGGTCGCGGTCGATCCTGGCTGGGCAAATTTGACGGATGACGCGAGCGCGGAGGAAAAATACGTCGGCGACGAATTTATAGAAAAAATCGTCAAGCCTATCAACGCCGCCAGGGGCGATAGCTTGCCCGTTTCGGCCTTTGTGGGCTTTGAGGACGGACACTTTAAATCAGGCACCACGCAATACGAAAAACGCGGCATCGGCGTAATGGTGCCTAAGTGGATCGAGGGCAACTGCATCCAGTGCAACCAGTGCGCCTTCGTCTGCCCGCACGCGGTGATCCGCCCGTTTCTCATCGACGAAAACGAGCTCGCCGCCGCGCCGCAAACGGTGCAAGATCACGTCCTAGACGCCAAAGGCAAAGAGGTAAAAGGGTTAAAATACAAAATCCAAGTTAGCCCGCTTGACTGCACGGGCTGCGAGCTGTGCGCTCAAATTTGCCCGAGCAAGGAAAAATCGCTCGTCATGGTGCCTCTAGCAGAGGAGATGGAGAAAAACGAGCAGGAAAACGCCGATTATTTATTTAAAAAGGTAACCTATAAAGACGACCTGATGAGCAAAGATAGCGTCAAGGGCGTGGGTTTTGCGCAGCCGCTATTTGAGTTTCACGGCGCATGCCCGGGATGCGGCGAGACGCCTTATATCGGGCTTGTTACGAGACTGTTTGGCGACCGCATGATCGTGGCAAACGCCACCGGATGTAGCTCGATCTACGGCGGTAGCGCGCCTTCGACGCCTTATACGACGAACAAAGAGGGCAAGGGCGTAGCGTGGGCAAATTCGCTGTTTGAGGATAACGCGGAGTTTGGCATGGGTATGAACGTCGCGGTAGAGACGCTGCGCCACCGCATCGAAGACGTCATGCTGCGCACCAAAGACGCCGCGCCAAATGCCCTAGCCGCGCTATACTCCGACTGGATCGCGCATAAAAACGACGGCGATAAAACGACGCAAATCGCTAAAATTTTAACGCCGATTTTGGAGCAAAATTTAGACGTAGAGGGCGTGAAAGAAATTTTAGAGCTAAAAAGATACCTCGTCAAAAAATCCCAGTGGATCATCGGCGGCGACGGCTGGGCGTACGATATCGGCTTTGGCGGGCTTGATCACGTGCTAGCCAGCGGCGAGAACGTAAACGTGCTGGTGCTTGACACCGAGGTCTACTCAAACACCGGCGGTCAAAGCTCAAAATCAAGCCGCGCAGGCTCCATAGCGCAGTTTACCGCTAGCGGCAAGCCGATGCAGAAAAAAGACCTGGGCTACATCGCGATGACCTACGGAAATATCTTCGTAGCTCAAATCAACTCAAACGCCAGCCAGGCAAACACGATAAAAGCCATCGCCGCAGCCGAAGCCTACGACGGACCTAGCCTCGTGATAGCGTATTCGCCGTGTATCGCGCACGGTATAAAAGGCGGCATGGCCTACTCCGGCGGTCAAGGCGAGCTAGCGACCAAGTGCGGCTACTGGCCGACCTACGTCTATGATCCGCGCCTAATCAAAGAGGGCAAAAATCCGCTCAAAATGACCTCAAAAGAGCCGGATTGGTCGCTTTACGAGGAGTTTTTGCTAAACGAGGTTCGCTACAATTCGCTTAGAAAGACAAATCCTGAGCACGCCGACGAGCTGCTGGCTAAAAACAAGGCCGACGCGCAAAGACGCTACCGCCAGCTAAAACGCCTAAGCTTGGCTGACTTTAGCGATGAGATCGAGTCTGGCTCGGAACAGGCTAACGAAAACGCCGAGTAGGGTACAAATTTCTCCCGTCCAAATTTGATGGGTGGGAGATTTTAATCTTTTGTAGATTTTTATTTAATTTTATATTAATTACAGATATCTCAAACTATATCTTTAGCTTAGCTTTAATCATTATATATCACTAAATAATTTTCTGCTATAATCAATTTAAATATTAAGGATAGTAAAAATGCTTTTTGAAAGATATGCGTTTAAATATAGAGAAAATAATAATATACAAAATAATATATTTGATATACAAATAT
>CAUSIL010000029.1:0-13937 GCA_963531395.1 uncultured Campylobacter sp. | reverse complement strand
GTGGGACTACCCAAAAGTTGGCGTGAAAGACAGCTACTTGCTCTATCACGAGGAGCTAGAGAGCCTAGTTAAAAACATCAAGGGGCTAAAGCGAATCCGCTTTTTCATGACCTTTGGACAAAGCTACCTCACTCACATGAAGTGCCTAGAAAACGTCGGCATGCTACGCATCGACGAGGTAGAACACAACGGCGTAAAAATCGTGCCGATACAGTTTCTAAAAACTCTACTGCCAGATCCTGCGTCGCTAGGCCCTCGCACTAAGGGCAAAACAAACATCGGCTGCGTGATCCGCGGACTTAAGGACGGCAAAGAGCGCCAAGTCTATATCTACAACGTCTGCGATCATGAGGCTTGCTACGCCGAGACGGGCGCACAGGCCGTGAGCTACACGACGGGCGTGCCTGCGATGATCGGCTCGATGATGGTGGCAAAGGGCATTTGGAGCGGCAAAGGCGTCTTTAATATGGAAAATTTCGACGCTAAACCTTTCATGGATGAGCTAAATAAACAGGGCTTGCCGTGGGAGATGATAGAAATGAAACCGGGCGAGAGGTATGAAATAGACTAAAATTTTAGGCGACTTTCGCCTAAAATTTTTATTTTTTACTATGATTTCTTTTTATTTCATTTAAAATTTTGATGGATTTGATGTCGTTTTTATCAGAATTTATACTCTCAAAAATTCCAATAAACTTATTTACCAAATTTTTAAATCCAGAATATCTAGAAAGACTGCTATTTAAAAAACTAACAATACCAAAACAGAATTCACGGTCAGATAAGATAAAGTCTTTTAATATTTTATCGTCAACCTTTTCAAGTATTTTGAACTCATATTCGTTTCTATTGTTTAAAATATTTAGAATTCCTTCTTTTGAGCTAACTTTTGCTTGATCAGACATATCCCTCAAGTTATCATCATACTCTATTAATACAGGGTCAAATTCTAAAATTTTATCTATATCAGGATTATACGGCAAAATGGTATTGTAAGTATTATTTTCCAATATGCCCTTCAATATATTAATGGCAAAATTATGATATTCATCAGCTTGTGTCGGATTTCGTTCTTTGATAAACTCTATATAGAAAATAAAATTACTCACCCCTAAAACATACACCATATCAATATTGTCAGCAAGAAAATCTCTTATTTTATTGCAATATTCTCCATCATCCAATTTAAAGTCGTATAACAATCTATGCATATACCCATTCAATTCTTTAAGTTTATCTTCTTTAAATTTTACGACATTAATAACATCTCTAATCTTTTTGTCATCTGTTATGGATTTTGTTATATAGCTTATGATTTCCTCTCTTATGTCACTTGGCTCAAGGTAATTTCTTTGAGCATATTCTATAACCTCGTCAAACTCTTTATTTTTCTCGTTATCTTTAAGATTATTAGTAAAGTACTTAAAAGAATATTTATCAAGCTCCTTAAAATCCATATTTAATTTCAAGGCATTTATAGTAGCTATTTCCATAATATCTTTTACTAAAATTTGCTCAGTATATTTAAAATCCTTTAAATCTTTTTCTAAAAAGCCAAAATCATTAAGCGCAGTTACTACTCGTTTCATAATCCTAATATTGTTTATATTGTGTTTTTTAAAATATTCGAGTGGATAATCCTTAAAAACCTTAAGTTTGTCTTCTATAATTTTATAGGTATTTTCAGCGGTAGGATTATAGTTAAATTCATAATCTACGATTTTATCTTTATATCTTTTGATATCATCTAATTTTAATTCCTCAGCATTAAAAATCATAACTATATGACAGTTTTTCTGTTCTTTTAATTCCGATATTAATCCAAATACATCTTTTATGCTTAATTTATTTGATAGTCTTTCAAAATCATCAAAACAAATTACGATATTTTCGAAATCTTTCTTTTCAAAAAATGATATGCACCCAATAATTGCTGAGCCGAGCGTAGGTACAACCGAATCTAAAATTTTATCAAATTTTAAATATTTAGCCTTCTCTGAAACTTCAGATATAACCTTACTTGCCCTATAGGCTTGAAGTATAATCTCCTTTACTATCTGGTTAATACTATCCTTGCCGAATAAAGAAATATATACGAAACTTTTATTTAATTTTTTTGAATTGTCTTCTACAAATTTATGCCAAAAGTAAGTTTTCCCAACGCCCCATTTACCATTTATCGTAGCGCAAATAGCACTTTCGTCTTTAAAAATCTGAATAAGTTTTTCTTTTATTTTATCTATTTCATTTTTTTGCATCGTTAATTGCCTCAAATTTCTGCTTTAAAATTTTAAAAATCTCGTGCTTTGAGAGCTCGTATTTGTCGTATATCACGGCATCATCGTCAGCGGTAGGTTGCATAAGGCCGTATGCTAGCTCGCGGTCTAGTTTGCCTTTTTTAAATTTTACGTTTAAAACGCTAATTTTCGGACCGCGCAAACGTCCGTTTGCTTTATAAATTTGCCTCCTTGTAAAGCAGGCCGGTTAATGAGCAAAACCGGCCGAATTTGATCTAAAAAGGCAAGACTACTCCGCCGCCTGCGGTTTGTTTAACTACGTTATCTTCGCGTCCGCCGGCATCGGCGCCGATCTTTGGCGAGCCGATATTAGAGCCTTGGACGAGGCGGCAGATATCGCCTGCTTTAGCGCTACCTGAGACTAGCTTTAGATAGCTCATCTTAGGCGTTACGCGCGTAACCTCGGCCTTAGCGGTCATAGTCTCTTCTTTTCCGACGACTTCTTTGGTGTACGGGTCGATTACCGTTTGACCTAGAGAATACACCTCATAAACGTCTCCTTGCCTTAAATTTTGCGCGATAAGTATCTCATCGCCGGAGACACTAGAGATTTTTAGCGGATATATGCTAGCTATGATTTCATCGGTTACGGCTTTTGCTATGTCTTGGACGGCTAGGGCGTAGGCATGGTCGCCTTTGACGCTAAAACTAGCGGCTATATCGTTTGAAAATTTAACCTGCCTAGTCGCCATAGCTAGCACTCTGTAGTGGATACGCGCGCTAGCCTTTTTGCCGCTTGCCTTGCCCGTAGTTATGGTGCTTGCCTTGCCTTCGCTAAGGCTAAACTCCTCCAAATCAAAAACCAAGAGATAATCCGCGCCTAGCACGTTTCCTAACTTCAAAAGCTCCTCTTTTGCGGCATTACCGCTGCTAAGTACGGCTTTTTCTCGGTAATACGCATCGCCGTTTTCCCTGTCTAAAACCGTAAATTTACGCGTCTTGGTTATCGCCGTTACTAAAGAGCGAGTTATGTCGTCCGCGACTCGGATACTGCTTTTGTATTCGCCGTTTACCTCAAACGAAAAATCCGATACGTAGCCCGGTATGACCGCTAGTCTGCGGCGATTATTCGGATCGAGGCCGGGAGTTTTATATTTTTTTGAGACGCTGGTTTTTTTGATCTCTACGGCAACGTTATAGCCGTCCGGAGTTCTTACGTTTTTTAAAACCTCATACGAGTCGAATCTCCCGCCGGTTTGCTTTGAAATTTGATCGCTATAAATTTTTTCAAAATCCCTATCTTTACCGTCTTGGATCGAACTTGTCAGCATAAAGGTACTAGCACTTAGCTTTACGCCGTTCATCCTACCGACGGCATCGGCTAGAGCTTTACTTAAAGCCTCATCGTAGCTAGCCCCGTAACCTTCGCCGTTAGCGGTGCTTACATTGGTTTTTGTTATAACTTCGGCATTTAGCAAAGATACGAAAAAAGTAAAAGCAAAAATTATCTTTTTCATGACCGCCGCCTAAAAATCGTCTACGCTTAGATTATTGCTTTTCTTGACTCCGGGAGTCGCTTTTTTATTACTTTTTTTCTCGTTAGTTTGAGTTTTTGGGTTAAATTTTTCATTCGCCGCCTCAATACTATCTCTTGAGTAATATCTAATTACGCCCACGACCTCGTAGTCGTCTTTATCCACGCTCCAACTTCTTACGTCTTCGATGCCGCGTAAATTCATAGACGATGAACTACTAAATTCCTGCGACATCTCTTTTATGATGGCATTTGTTTTTTTCTTTTCCGGCGCATTATAGTTCGTAACGTCGTTTTCTCTCGCAGCCTTTATCATAGCTTGTACGGTTTTTTGCTGTACCTTAGTGTCTTTGATAAAGGCATTGACGTTAGAATTTAAAAAATTAGACATAAATTTATCCGCCATACCTCGAGCTCTTTCGCTACTTTCCTTTCGGTAGTCTGCGTTCATCCCTTCTTCTTTAATAAAAGAATCCATACCGTAAGCTAATAAACTAGGGCGGCAGTTTTCGTTGTAGAAATATTTCAATCCAAAGGTGCTTAAAAGCTCTTCGTCGCTAAGCGCATCGGCTACTTCCGTAGGATCTTTACATTGCTCTTTATTTTCCGTCTTTTTAGATTGTCTGCCTTGTTTTAAATCCCTTGCTAATTGGATGGATTTTTCCGTAGTGTAGGCTAATACGCCTATTTCGATTTCGCCGTTATCTTTAGTAACGATAAAATTTGCATACGGCACAAGACCTTCTATGCTATCAAAACCGCTTTTAACAAAGCCGTCTGAATAAGCTTTGTTAAATATATCTTTACTTACCTCGACCTCTAGCCTTTTTTTCTCCGCTTCCGGCTTATCTTGTACGGCTTTAGAGATTATACCGAATACTATGCCAAACACTCCGTCCATGTCTTGTTCGGCTTGCATTTGGGTTAATCTTTCGTCCGATTCCTTTTTTAACTCATCTTGCAAAATCGTATCCGGTACGGTTTTATTATAGTAGCTATAAGCTTCTTTAACGGCGACACTACCGGCCTTTGACAACGCGACCTGGGCTTTTAGCTCTAAAATAGCTTGATTATAAGCGCTAGTTAGATAATCATAATACTGCGGATCGTCGGTTCCTACGTCTATAGACGCCGTTTGTTTGTAGACGGTTGCTTTTATGCCGTTTTTCTTGGCTTTTTGCTTTAGTTCTTTTTCGGCATCGCTTAGTAGCTTTTGCATATTTTCTTTTTTAGGTTTTTGTGCGTCGTTTACCGTTTGGGATATCTTTTGATCGTCTATGCTTTCTAGTTGTTCGCTTTGTTCATTTGCTTCTTGCGCATAACTTAAATTTAACGTCAAAGCCGCAGCTACCGCCAAACTTAAAAATTTGATATTCATATTTTTCCTTTAGTTACCAGCTTACGCTTTTGTTTGAACCGATTTTATTTATATTTATCTCGTCTTCCCAGAATGCTAGACCGGTTTGCAACTGAGTCAAAGTAAGCTGAAAATAATACTCCACTAGCTGTTTATTGTCCGTGGTTTTTATATTTCGCTGTATTATCTTGCCAGATAAGCTCATATCAGGAGCCAGTAGAGTGCCTTTTTTAGCGATCGTATTTTGGGCGAATTCGTCGTTTTCTCTAAGCTCTCTTACGTCGTGAGACATCGTATCCTCTGCTCCTCCGGCAGCGACTGCGGTAGTTATTACTGCTTTACCGCTTTTTAGCATAGCGATGCGGATTTTTTTGGTTAGTAAAGCCGTATCGATGCGCTGAGTCGTATCGTTTATAACCTTGCCCATAGCTACTACGTAACGTCCGCCGCCCGGTCTTTCTAGAGATCCGCTAGATAGCAGGCTTTCTACGGCGTCGCTTGCGGCCTTTTCAAAGTCGGTATGATCTATACCCATCGTTATAGGCTCGGCGTCTTTTACTTTAGAGCCGTTTTGCATATAGCCGCTCGTAGCGCATCCGCTAAATATCGCAGCTATGACGGCTACGGAAAATAAAGTCTTTTTCATTATTTACTCCTTAGTTTTTAAATTCGTATCTATTTATGGTCTTGATATCTTTATCGTCGCTATCCGGGGTCGTTATGCGTAGCTTGTAATTAACCGCTTTATCGCTAGGCGAAACGGCTCTAACGTTAAAGTCCCTTTTGCTCTGCACGACTACTCTTTTCCATTTCGTAGTTATGTTTGTGATTAAAAAGCCGTCTTTATCAAACCAATCTACCTTATAAAGCAGGTCTTTGTTAAAAGACGATTCGTTTTTAAACCTAGCCTCGACTTCCATCATGCCGCCGTTAGTGAAGCGGTCGTTTAGGCTTTGTAGCGATAAAAAGCTATTTACCGAGCTATCCTCGATATCTAGGTGTGGGCTTGCTTTAGGCTCTTTTGACGAGCAACCTATAAGCAATAAGCTAAGCGCAAAAAGCGCAAATTTTTTCATTTTATTTCCTTTCATAGTAAATTTCGTTTAGGCTAATATTACCCGGCGTTAGAGATTTTATATAGATGATAGCATTTAGTCCCTCTTTTAGGGTTATATTTTTAACAGGCTTTGCGTCGTTTGTTACGATTTGTAAAATTTGCCCTTTATTCTCGACTCTTAGGCTTTGAAAGTCGCGCGGCAGGGTACTCCAGTATCTGACGTCCGATTTATTGGTAATCGCCGAATATAAACCGGCCGCTATCGTTCCTATATCTCCGGCTGCTTCTCTAGCTCCGTAGCTAAGCGCTGCTTTGGTTATCGCCCTTGCTACGGTTCTGGTTACGCGAACGGGCATTTGGTCTTTAAATTCGGTTCTTACCACGGCGTCCATATCGGCTATCTGGATGGTAGGCTCGCCGTTTACTTTTATAAATTCATACGAACTAGCGCTTTGATCCAGCGTCGGCAAGGCTATGCCTACGTGAGGCACGTGCATAGTGGCTATAAAAAGCGGTATGTCGTATCTGAGCTCTTTTCTAGCGATAGTTTGGCCGTTTTCGTATATGACCCAAACGTATTTAGAGAGATTTTTATGTCCGTTTTTAGAAAAATAGCTATCTATAAGCGCCATATCTTTTCTAACTTGCGGATTTTTACTATCCATCAGCAGGGTTTCTTTTAGTAAATCTCGCGATTTTTCGTAGTTGCCGTCCATAAAGAAAAATATACCGGCTAAATACGAAGTAAACGGATTTATAAAATTAGGCAAGGCTCTAAAATCGCCTATCGAACTCTCGTATGAGGATAGTATCGCCGAAATTTGCGAGTCGTTTTGAGATTTTTGATCGTTTTGCTCTACTTTGGCGTCTTTTTCCAGCTCGTCTTTAGCCTTTTGCAGCTGCTTGGCATACATATCTTTAGCTCGCCTTTGCCTGTCTATGGCCCTGTTTAGCTCCACTCTGGCGCTATCGTAATCTTTCATAGACATAAAGTCTAACGATTTATAAATATTGGTCATAACACGCTCATAATAATACCCCTCGTAATCAAGCGTATTTTCATTTACTAAAGCTGAACCTATCTCGGCTCCTACCGTAGATAGCGCGCCTTTTTCGTCTATATCTTCTTTATATTTTGACTCGGCTACGTCAAAATAATAAACGCTAGCGTTAAAGTCTCCGCACTGTCTAAGCAACGCGCCTGCTTGATTTGCCGAAAGTACGGCATCATCGCTTTTTGCGATCTTATCTTTTTGCTCAGTTACGTCGCAAACTCCGTCGGCAAATTTTTTAGAATAGGCCGCGATACCGTCTTGATGGCCGGTTACCGCCGCACAGCCTGCAAACAATGCGAAAATAATACAGCCCATAACGCATCTTTTGATAAATAGACGTTTAAAACTCCTCATCTTGCCCCCTGGATTTAGATTTCAGTAATACTTGCGTAATATTACATCAAGTGATATTAAATGAATATTAAGCAAAATCGCAAAATCTTTAAAACATTATCTTGCGTAGAAATTAAAATAAAGATTTAATATAATAAAAGCAAATCCCCTCGCCCATCAAGAAAAATTTTTACCGATTTTAGAGGCATAAATTTGCGTCCTAGTTTTGCTTTTCAAATTTCTGCTTTAAAATTTTAAAAATTTCGTGCTTTGAGAGCTCGTATTTGTCGTATATCACGGCGTCATCATCGCCGGTAGGCTGCATGAGACCGTATGCTAGCTCGCGGTCTAGCCCGCCTTTTTTAAATTTTACGTTTAAAACGTCTATTTTGCGCTTGGCGTCTATCTCGCGGATGCTGATTTGCTTGATATCTTTAAAGTAAAATTTGGCATTTTTACCGCCTTTTTGCACTAAAAATCCGTCGTCATCGATACGCAAAAAACTAACTTGAAATATCTTTTTCACGCAAAAAACCGCGCAGATCACGGCAACGGCCATCGTAAAAATGCCCGTACCGCCCAAAGCGTAGTAAAAATATCCCGCAAAACCAGCGCAAAATAGCGCAACCGCCAAAAATAGCGCGCTTACCGCGCCTTTTTTGTTTTCTTTTATCATCATCTTTGCTCCTTTTTGCAAATTATACCAAACGGCGGCGTAAATACGGATATTAAAGCGCTAAACGCAAGCGTAAATTTAGCGCTTAAAAAGCGTTATCTTCGGCTAAATTTTATATCGGCGTTAAAATCGGCGTAATTTTTGCTATAATAAACGTGAATTAAATAAAAAATGACTCGGCAATGCGGCTAGATCGCTTTGCGCGGGTAAATTTAAGGACGTAAATGCAAAAAAATACGGTTTTTAGCGGCGAGTATTCTCGTAGAGATATTTTTTTAGTTATGGTGCTGGTTTATATATTCGGCGTGATATGCAGGCTTTATTGGGTCGTTTGGGCATCTGGTATGGACGAGTTTTGGCTTAACGGCGTGCCGCTGCTAACTACTAACGATGCGTTTGCTAACGCGGAGGGAGCGCGCGATATGCTAGCGGGCTTTCATCAAAAAGGCGACCTTAGTCCGTACGGTGCTTCCATCCCGACGCTAACATTTTTAATAAGCAATATTTTATCCTCTAACGTAGATACTGTTGCATTTTATTCGAGTATATTTTTATCTCCTTTGCTAGCGGTTCCTATCATATTAATATCAAGAGAATACAAAATGCTAAGCGTCGGCATCGTGGCGTCTTTGCTAGCTGTTTCGGCGCCTGGGTACTATATCAGGACTATGGGCGGATATTTTGATAGCGATATGCTAAACATAACCCTACCCGCGCTAACGGTTTGGTCTTTAATAAAACTCGTAAAAAGCCGCTCTAATAAAGATATATTTTTGCCGGCCGTTTTTACCGCGCTTTATTCTTGGTGGTACGTTCGCTCGTATTCGTTAAATTTAAGCCTTTTGGTTACGTTTTTACTATATACGTTAGTAGCAGATAGGCGAAACGACGTAAACTATAAAGCGGCGATACTGATGGCGGTCGCTCTTATTAGATTTGATTATCGCAGCGAAGGCGAAATGATCGTTAATTACATTTTGGCCCTAAAAGTCGTTCTTATAGCGGCGTTATATTTTTTTATGGCGAAAGCTTCCGCTTCTTTAGGCAAAAAGGCCGTTATCGGCGCGGGCTTGTTTGTAGCGGTTTTATTTGTGAGCTTTGGCGGATTTGAGCCGGTTTTATATGTGCTTGACGTTTATATCAATAAAAACGTAGGAGGAAATTTAGAGACGCTTTATTTTTATAGCACCAGAAAGACCGTCATCGAGGCGGCTAACATATCTTTTAACACCTTTGCTATATATGCGGCCGGAAACGTTATTACCTTTATAGTTTCTATGGCGGGTCTTGTTTTGCTGGTTATTAAATTTCGCTCCTTTATCCTAGCTCTTCCTATGGCGGCGCTCGGGTTTTTATCGTTTGTCGGAGGGGTTAGATTTGCTATGTATATTACGCCCGTTACCGCGCTGGGATTTGCTTATTTCATATATTTTACATTTGAGTATTTCGGTATCAGAAGATGGCTTAAAAACGCCATGACCGTTTTGCTGGCATGCCTAGCCTTAACGCCTAATGTCGATTATATATATAGATTTCTCGTTCCGCCTACGCTTTTTAAGAGTTCTATTGCACCTTTAGTACAGTTAAAAGATAAGGTTAGTAGAGAGGATTATGCCGTATCTTGGTGGGATTTTGGATATTTGATTAGATATTATGCCGACGTCAAAGTGGTCTCAGACCCCGGTAGCAGGCAGATAGGCGAATACGCTTTTTTATCGGCCTTTATGCTAAACGAAAGTCAAACCGCTTCGGCTAACATGGCAAGACTAAGCGTAGAATACATCGAAAAAAGTCTGGATGAAAAGCCGGGTTCATTATTGTTAAGAGCGCAAAAAGACTACGGCGAAAAAGATATAAATAAATTTTTAAAATCTCTAAACGACGAAAATTTTAAGCTTCCTAAAAAAACGAGAGACGTTTATTATTACTTCGTGCCTGAGATAATAGACATGCTGCCCGCTATCTTAAAATTTACCTCCATAAATATCGCTACGGGCGAGGAGCGGCTGGATAGAACGGTACACGTCGGCTATCAGTTTACTATAGAAACTGACGGCAAGCTAGACCTAGGCGGCGGCTGGACGTCACCTAGTATCGATAGTCCGTATCTGCTACATAACGGCAAAGAGGTAAAAATAAATTCCCATCATCATATAGCTAGAGGCGCAGACGGCAAGCTCGTAAAAAACGATAAAAAGCTGGACGAAAGCGCGGATATCCATGTTTTATTTTTGGCTGATTACGAGAGGATTTTGATTTTAGATCAAAAAGCTTACGATTCGGCCTTCGTGCAGATGTTTTTGCTGGATAATCACGATAAAAATTTATTTGAGCAGGTTTATCTGGGCAATAAAGCAAAAATTTACAAACTACTTAAATAAACAAAGCCAGGTTTAGCCTCGTAGTCTCGGCGGCTAGCGAGGCTAAATTTAGCTCTTGCTAAGAATTCGGTAGCGATTATTTAAGCGGCCCGATTTTGCTGTTCGGCGTAAATTAATCTAGCTTACTTTTTTTAAGATATTTGCTTAAATTTGAGTCGTTTTTACGTTTTAGAGATAAATTCGGCGCAAACGGGCTTAGTCTTGCCTATATCTGCGCCGAATTTGAGGATTATTTTATTTTAGCTTCCAGCGAGATTTCTACGTCCGGATAGCTTTTGCCGCCGTGAAACGCCTTGGCCGCGGTTGCAAATTTAGCAAAAGTCTCGTCTAGTTTTAGATCGGCTAAAAGATCGACGCCGATTTTAGCTTTTAGCGTGCCGCCCTCGACCGTATACTGCGTTTTGTAGGTTTTGCTATTTCCTTTTACGCTTACTTCGACTTCTATTTCGCCGGCCTTATCGTCGCCGCTAGCCGATACGATTTTAGCCGCGATTGCGTTGCCGTCAAAGATTATGCCGATACGTTTATCGCGGTCGGGAAGCTTTGTGTTTATGTTTTTTGGATCGATGTTAAATTCAAAGCTCTTTAAAAAATCCGCGAAATTAGCATTTTCCGCGCTTTTAAAGCCTAGTTCTTTAAACGTGCCTTCGACGCCTGTTTTGTTTGCCAGCTTATAGCCGACGAATTTTACGTTAGGCTCGCCCTCTACGCTAAAAGCAAATGCCGAAGCCGCAAATAAAGAGGCGATTAACGCGCCAGAAACGATTTTTCTCATCCGTTCTCCTTAAGATTAAGATTAATAACTGCTATCATTAAGCTAGCAATTATATAATCTAAAACTTCAAACGAAGCTTAAAGCCGCTGTTTTTTACCCGCTTTCGTTTTAGCGCGCTGGGACGGCTTAAAATTTACCTCGGCTAGGCGCCTAGAACGGGCGATTTATTAGAGCCGTTTTTTGAAAGATGCGGCAGGAAAACGGCGAATTTTATGCTTTCTAACAAGCTTGAAGAGCGGCTTAGGGCACGCGGCGCGAAATTTAGCAAGAAAAGTTTTAGCGAAACCAGAGCCGTTAAGCAAGACGCGGCCCAGGCGCTAAAAAACGTCTGCTGGCACCTTGATATAAACGCGCTAAAATACGGCGTCAAAGACGTAGAGGCGATGCTCGCGTCCTTTTCGAAGAGGGCTTCGTAAACGAGACGATAAACTCGCAAATGACGTTATTTGCGTTTTAAATTTTTAAAATTTATGGGCGAATTTAAGCTTCGCGTAAGCGGCGCAAATAGCCTACAAAGCGCAAGCTAAAAGGCGCGTAAATACTAACATACGGGCGTTTTTTGCGGATACGTCGTTTGTTTTTACTCCCAAACTCCTATTTTTTCTTTCTTAAATTTTGCCATCATATCTTCGTTTCCAGAGTTTTCGCTAATCCAAATCCACTCTTTGATATTTTTTGTTAGCCATTCGTTTTCTACTGCATATTTACAAACAAATAAAGCTACGTTTGCCAAATCGTTTTCGTTACCTTTTGCGTGAAAAGTGTTTTTATCTATCCTAATCAAATCACACTGTTTTCCAAGTTCGTCCAAGTATTCATACATTGCCGACAGATTATACTTTTTCTCTCGTAAAACCTTCTCTTCGTCTATCACGATTTTCGTGCCTAGTAACGGATAGGCCATATTTTTCCTTTTTATTTTGATTAAATTTGCCGTTTGCCCCGAGCCGAATTTAAAAGCAAAGGCGGTTAAAATTAGCTTCGCAAAAAGCAGGCTAGGCGCTAGCCCGCTACAATCAGCCAAAAACCCTTTTTAAATGCGCTTCGTAATCTCTCATAAAACGCTCTACGTCAGGATTTTTAACGACGTCGTTGCACATAAAAGTAGGCAGCCTTTTCGTGCCTAAAAACTCATTTGCCTTATGAAAATGCAGATAAACGCCGTCCACGCCCACGCCCTCAAACAAATCGCCCGGCTTATCAAACGCTTGAAGCGGCGCATTCCAAGTAACGCTTAGCATGTGCGATTTGCCCTTTATTAGCCCGCCCGTGCCGTAGCCGTCGTTTGGGCTAGCGCTGTGCCGTCCGTCGTTTGCCACTATCTTGCCTATGCCGCCCATAAACACCTCGTCTACGTATTTTTTGACTAGCCAAGGCTCGCCCATCCACCACGCAGGCATCTGCCAGATCACAGCATCCATCCATAGAAATTTTTCTACCTCACCCTCTATATCATAGCCCTCATGTATCGTAGTTTCGCGCGTTTCGTGCCCTAGGGCTTGTAGCGTCTTTTTGGCTAGCTCGTGCAGCGTCTTGCTTAGCTTGCCGCCTTTGCCGTTAAACGGCGCTCCGCCGTTGATAAGTAGTATTTTCATCTTTTATCCTTTTGATTAAATTTATTCGTTAGCGGCTTACCGCATCTAAATTTAAATTCTGCCTTGCGCCTTATATGCGAACGCAAGCGTAAATTTTACAAAGCGCTTATTGCTAAATTTTACTTTCGCGCCGCAGTTTAGCGTCCTAAAATTTCAAATTTATCGCCGTGCACCGCGATCGCTTCAGCGTTATTTATCGGCGTCAAATTTAGCTTGCTGCCGTAAATTTTTAAAATTTCGCCGCTATGTGCTTTTGTCAAATTTACACGCAGCAAAAATCAACAAATACCTAAAATGCTACAAATTTTCATTTCCCACGCGATAAGCCCCACTCTTGCTAGCTTAAATTTACCCCAGCGCCACGTAATCAGCGGGCAACGGCGTGATAACGCTGATAAAGATAAAATCCTCCTTGCCGGTGTTTTTCATGCCGTGGCACTCGCCCTTAGCCGAGATCACCACATCGCCCTTTTTGACCGAGACTTGCCTGTATTTAGCGGGTCGCTCACTCTTAAAATTTACCTGCTCGCCGTTATCCAAAAGTCCGCCCGCCGTCTTTTCGGCCTCGCTCGTACCCTCTTTGCTAAGATAAAACACGCCCTCGCCTTGCAAGCACACCCACACGTCGTCGCTTTTAGTGTGTGCGTGCACCGCGACTTCTTGGCCGGCTCGCACGACCCAGACCGCGCAGCTAGTGGCGTCCGTCTCGCAAAATATCGTTTTTCTCGCCTTTTCTCCGCTCTTTGCGACCTCGCTTACGTGATAAATTCGCTTTTTCATTTTTGCTCCTTTTTCGTTCATTTTAGCCGCGCAGAGTGAATACGGCGTGAAATTTAAGTGGATTTGAGCTAAAATCAAAGCCAAAATTTAGCGCAAAAAGGAAAAACGATGCAAGAAAATCCAAAAAAAATGTGGTCGGGTAGGTTTAGCGGTGAGA
>CAUSIL010000028.1:0-13973 GCA_963531395.1 uncultured Campylobacter sp. | reverse complement strand
CGCAAGGCGTCAATGTTATTTGTCACGCGCCAAAGCAGCATATACGGGTTTTCTAGGCGGTTTTCGGGACCGACGAAAACGAGTAGTTTAAAGTGCTCTTTAAATTTCAAAAGCTCTTCAAAAACATCTTTTACGAGGCGGTTTTTATCAAATTTGACGACGCAAATCGGAGTTTTGGTATTTGTTTTAAACTGCACTAGCTGCGTTAAATTTGGCTCTATTTCTTTAAATTTAGCCAGCAACGCGGCGTCGCCCAAAAGTACTGGCGCAGGCGCCGAAAAATCCTGCGTAGCGTCGATTCCAAGCTTACCGCCGAAGCACGAGTTTGGACTCGCGTGATCGAGCTGATCGCACACGCCCTCGCTGATTAGCAGAGCATCTTTGCCAAAACGGTTTAAAATATGCTCCGTAAGCGCGTCATAATAGCTCAAATCAGGCGCATCCTCGCCGACGAAAACCGCGTGCTTAACAAAGCTCATCTGCCCTACACCCCAAAACGCGTGCATCGCCTGCTTGGCGTGCGCGGGATAAAGGGCGTTAATCTTAGCTAAAATGAGGTTGTGAAAGACGCCGTTTTCAGGCATGTTATAGTCTAAAAGCTCCGGCACCGTCGTGCGCAAAAGCGGCAAGAAAATGCGCTCGGTCGCCCAGCCCATATACTTATCCTCAAGTGGCGGCTTGCCGACTACGGTCGCGTGAAATACCGGCTCACGCTTGCTCGTGATCGCCGTAACCTCCATCACTGGAAAAGGCCCCACCGGCGTATAAAAGCCAGTGTGATCGCCAAACGGCCCCTCAAGCTCAAATTTATCCGTATCCACGAAACCCTCTATCACGCAGTCAGCGTCGTGCGGGACGTAAATTTCATTCGTCAGCGACTTTACGAGTTTGGCCGGCTCTTTGCGGATAAAGCCGTAAAGAAGCAGCTCAAACACGCCCTTTGGTAGCGGCGCCTGACCGCACCAGATATAAAGCGGATCGCCCCCTATTGCCACGGATACGGGCATCTTGCGGCCCGCACGCTTGTATTCGTTAAAAAAATTCGCGCCGTCTTTGTGGATCTGCCAGTGCATGCCGAGGCGATTTTTACCGTAAATTTGCAATCGGTACATGCCGACGTTTTGCAGTTCGCCGTCAGGGCTTTGCGTATAGACCTGCCCCATCGTGATAAAGGCACCGCCGTCAAGCGGCCATGTTTTTAGCGCGGGAAGCGAGAGCAAATCGACCTCCTCGCCCGTAAATTTGACCTGCTGACACTCGCCGCGAGTTTTTAGGCGTTTGGTAAAAATTTTTCTCATCTCAAACAAATACGCGGCGAAATTTAGCTTTTCGCCAAAGCTTTTTGGCTTTTTTGGTTTTAAAAGCCGCTCGATCTCGCTCGCGATCTCGTCCGGATCTCGTCCGAAAATAAGCTCCAAGGCGCGCTTTGAGCCGTAGATATTGGTTAGCACGGGAGCAAATTTGCGTCCCGTTTTTTTGCAGATAGGGTTTGTAAAAAGCAGCGCCTGCGAGTTTTCGCGCTTGACCTCGATGTAGCTTGCGTGCGCGATCTCCAGATCGATATCCGCGGGCTCGTCAATGACGCGCAGTAGGCCGTTATCTTTTAGAAGCTTGATGTAGTCCATATTTCGCCTTTTTGATTTTTGGGCGATTTTAGCCAAAAATAGCTGAAAAAGGCGAAGCGAAGCGAAGAGCGGTTATTTATCGCACGCGTCGATAGCTCACAAGATAGCAATCATCCCCTCGGCCGCCACGTCGTTCGTGATCTTGCCAGCGTCGTTAAAATAGTAAAAGTTTATCACCCTAGTACTAAATTTACGCCCAGTCGCCGCAATACTCATCATATAGGCCGTTTATATCGGCATTTTCGTCGTCATCTTTTTTGAGTTTGATCGGTCTTTGAAAGATTATGTAGTTTTTGTAATCGTATTTATCGTCTGCAAGACCGATCATATAGTAGTTATCTTTGCTATTTTTAGTAGCGGTTACCGCTTTTGCTTTAAAATTTAGCTCAAACACGCCTCTACGCCATCTCCTCGGCGCGTTTTAGCAGCTCTTTTGCACCCTTGCCGATAAATATCCGTCCAAGCTCGGCGCCCACGCTTTTCCATTCGCTTTTTTGCGCGACGATATTTTCGCGTATACTCTCGCTACCGTCCGGCAGTCCCACGACCGCGCGTATTTCGATTTTATCGCCGTTTAAATTTGCATTTACGCCGATAGGCACCTGGCAGCCGCCCTCTAGCATCGCGACGAAATCGCGCTCCACAGTGGTCTCTATCACTGCTTTTTCGTCTTTTAGGAACTCTATCAAATTTAAAATTTCAGCATCCTCTCTAGCCTCGATACCAAGCGCACCCTGCCCCATCGCAGGCACCATCTGATCTAGCTCAAACGGCACTATATGAGCGACTTCGGAGCGTAAATTTAAGCGATTTACGCCCGCCATCGCTAGTATGATCGCGTCAAATTCGCCCTCTTTTAGCTTGCGCAGGCGGGTTTGGACGTTGCCTCGCAGCGAGATTATCTCAAGATCCGGACGCATCGCCAAAAGCTGCATCTTACGGCGCAGACTCGTCGTGCCCACGCGCGCGCCCCCTGGCAGATCCTCAAATTTAGCGTATTTTTCGCTCAGCATCGCATCTCTTACATCCTCGCGGGAGCAGATCGCGGCTAGTACTAGCCCATCCGGAAATACGACGGGCACGTCTTTTAGGCTATGCACGGCGATGTGCGTTTCGCCGCTTAGCATGCTGTCCTCTAGCTCTTTTGTAAAAAGCCCCTTGCCGCCGATCTTAGCTAGCGGCGTATCAAGTATCACGTCGCCTTTGGTTTTCATACCCGTTAGCTCGACTGCAAGCTCCGGATAGCGCGATAAAATTTTATCCCTGATATGCTCGCTTTGCCACATCGCTAGCACGCTTTTTCTCGTTGCGATTTTTAGTTTTTCCATATTTGCCTCTTTTCTTCTACGACTTCGACGTCGATTATCTCGCCGTCATCACGCGGTTTGCCCTGCCCGCTTTCAAATTTTTCGCGGTAAAATTCGCCCGCTCTCGCCCGCTCGCCGCCGTTTTTTAAATTTGCAAAAAACGCGACCGCTACGATCGCCGCGCCCAAAACATCGGTGATAAGCCCCGGGATAAACATAAAAAAGCCCCCGATCGCCATACCTACGCTACTAAAGACGTCTGCGGGCTTAAAAAACGCGATGTTGCTAGTTAGCTGAAAAAATCCGACGCGAAACATAAAAAATAGCCCCAAAATAGCCGTCGCGATGACCTCCAGGACTAAATTTAAAAATCCGTACGCGTGGATAAAAAAATACGCCGCCGCGATCTCCAAAACGACATAGGGCGTAAAAAAATGCTTTATCATAGGCTCTTTAGGCGCGCTAAAATTTCGCTTGATTTGACGGTTTCTTTAACCAGACCGCAGCGCGTAACAAGCTCTACCGTGCCTTCTGCTAGCCCCTTGCCTACGATCACGGCATAAGGAAATCCCATCAGCTCAAATTCGCTCATTTTTACGCCAAAACGCTCGTTTCTATCGTCAAGCAGCACAGACATGCCCGCCTTGCGCAGGTCATCGTAAAGCCCCTGCGCAAATTTTACGCCCTCTTCGTCTTTTAAATTTGAGACGATGATTTCAAATTTAAACGGAGTCAGGGTTTCGTTCCAGATTATGCCTTTTTCGTCGTGGCTAGCCTCGACGGCGACGGCTACCAAGCGGCTAACGCCGATGCCGTAGCATCCCATGATAAACGGTTTTGCCTTGCCGTTTTCGTCCAAAAACGTAGCACCCATAGGCTCTGAGTACTTGGTGCCTAGCTTAAATATATGCCCGACCTCGATACCTTTGCTAACGCTTAAATTTCCGCCGCAGCAAGGGCATTTATCACCCGCTTTTACGGCGGTTAGGTCCTTGAAACGCTCCGCGTTAAAGCTGCTAACGCTAACGCCCACGAAGTGATAATCCCGCTCGTTTGCGCCGCAGATCATCTGCGATTCGCCGCGAAGCTCATTATCGATATAAAACTCCACGCCCTTTAGCCCGACCGGCCCGCAAAATCCGCCCACAAGCCCGGCCGCCGCGATCTCAGCTTCAGTTGCGTCCGCTAGTTCAACCGCGCCGCAGGCGTTTTGAGCCTTGACCTCTTGCAGCTCGTCCTCGCCGCGCACGAAAAATACCACGATTTTCTCGCTTTTTTCGCCTTTAGCGCCAATAAAAATCGCCTTTTTTATTACCGCTTTTACGCAGTAAAACTCGTCAACTCTAAAAAACTCCGCCACGTCTTTGATAGTTTTGGCGTTTGGCGTAAAAAATTTAGCCGCGTCAGCCTCGGGCCGCTCAGCCTGCGTCGTTCGTTTTGCGCGGGTTGCGGCCTCTATGTTTGCGGCGTAGTCGCAGTTTTCGCAGACAATGATGTCGTCCTCGCCGCTACTAGCTAGCACCATAAACTCTTTACTTCCGCTGCCGCCTATCGCGCCGCTATCGGCTCTAACCGCACGGAAATTTAACCCGAGGCGAGTAAAAATTTTGCTATAAGTTTTTTCCATCAGGTCAAATTCGCGGTCTAGATCCTCGACATTTGCGTGGAAGCTATATCCGTCTTTCATCAAAAACTCGCGCCCTCTAAGTAGCCCGAACCTCGGCCTCGCCTCGTCTCTAAATTTGGTATTTATCTGATATAAATTTAGCGGCAGTTGCTTGTAGGACGTTACCTTGCCTCGCACGAGCGCGACCACGCTCTCTTCGTTTGTCGGGCTTAAAACAAAATCGTTTTCTTTGCGGTCTTTAAAGCGCAAAAGCTCCTTGCCGTAGACGTCAAAGCGTCCGCTCTCGCGCCAAAGGTCCGAAGACGTGACGAAGCTCATCGAGATCTCCTGCGCGCCTGCTTCGTCAAGCTCCTCTTTGACGATATTTTTTATATTTTCAAGCACCCGTTTGCCAAGCGGCAAAAAGTTGTAAAGTCCGCTACCTACCTGCTCGGCGTAGCCCGCTCGGAGCAAAAATTTATGACTTGCTAGACTCGCGTCTTTGGGTGCTTCTTTCGCCGTCGGCGCGTAAAGTTTGCTAAATTTCATTCGTTCTCCCATTCAAATTCGTTATTTTCTTCTTGCGGCGTTTGCTCCGCGACGTTAAATACTTCCCCGATGGCTCGTAACTGCGCTTCGCTTCCCGCAGCTCCGGCGAGATTTTTTAAATTTATCGTCGGCGCGTGCAAAAACGCCTTAAAAACCTGATGTATGAGGCGATACGCCTCCTCTTTGTCGCTATGTTTTAGATAGCCCTTTTTTAGGGCTTTTGCTAGCTCTCTTTGGGCGCACTCTTTGGCCTGCTCTCTGATACCTTTGATTAGCGGCGTGACGGCTAGCTCGCGCAGCATTTGGAAAAACGCCGCCGTATTTCGCCCGACGATGCCGTATGCGATCTGAGCTTGCTCTTCGCGCAGGGCGAGGTTTTTATTTACGATTTCCTGCAGGTCGTCCACGGCGTAAATTTTGATATTTTCGCTCTGCGTGATCGCGATATCGCGCGGCACGGCTATATCAAAAAAGTAGCGCTTAAACTCCTTTGGCTCGACCATCGCGTCGATCAAAACCGGATGCGGCGCGGCGGTCGCGGAAAATATGATTTGATATTTATTTATGTACTGCGCTACGTTTGAAAGCGAGTCGTATTCGTTATTATCCCCCAGCGTCAGGGCTAAATTTTTAGCGCGCTCTTTGTTTCGGCTGATGATTATCGTTCGCGCACCGCTTGCGATTAGATGCTTTGCGGCTAGCTCCGCCATCTCGCCCGCGCCCACTATCACGGCGACCATGCCGTTTAGGGTGCCGAAAATTTCCTTTGCCTTAGCCACTGCGACGCTTGAAACTGAAATCGGATTTTTGGAGATTTCGGTTTTGTTTCGCACCTCCGCCGCACACTTAAAGGCAAACTCCATCGCCCGTCCGAGCTTTGCGCCGCATTTGCCGTTAGCGCGGGCAAATTTATACGCCTCTTTTAGCTGCCCCGCGATCTGCGTTTCGCCGATAACAAGGCTATCCAGCGAGCTAGCTACTGCAAAGAGATGATGCACGGCGCCGTTATCCTCGTAGACGTCGGCTCTGCTTTGCAACTCCTCAAAAGGGATACCGCAGATGAGCGACATGCAGGCGATGATGTGCTTGCTAGCGCCTTCGACGCTTTTTACGCTAGCGATGATCTCGACGCGGTTGCAGGTGCTTAGCACCATGCACTCGTTGATGTTTTGGCTGGAGCTAATGAGGCGTAAAATTTCGTTTTTGCGCTCGATGTTAGAAAAAGAGAGCTTTTCGCGCACGGAGATATCGGTGTTTTTATGCGTAAAGCTCACGCTTGCGTAATGCATCAAAATTCCCTGTCTATCATTGATTTTACGATACTTTCTAGGCCGTCTACGTTAAATTTTTCTACCGATTTTATCGCCTGCTCGCCTAAATTTTTCGCGGCTTCTATGCTTTTTTTTATCGCGCCAGTTTCGTTCATCTTCGCCCTCACCCAGCCTTGCTCGGCCTCGCTCAGATCTTTTTTAAACAGGCTTTTTAGCTCCTCTTTGTCCGATTCGTTTAAGCTTTCGTAAAGATAAATGTAAGGCAGCGTCGTTTTGCCCTCTTTAAAGTCGCTAAAATTTGGCTTTCCAAGCGTCGCGGCATCTTGCGTGACGTCTAGGATATCGTCGATTATCTGAAAAGCTAGACCTAAATTTTTACCGTAAATTTTAAAATTTGACGTGTCAAGTCCTGCCAGCATCGCTCCGACCGCGGCGGCAGCCTCGATCAAAACGGCGGTTTTGTAGTAAATCATCGTTTCGTACGCGGATTTATCTTCGTTAAATTTAGCCGATAACTCCACGTCCATCATCTCGCCCACGCTTAGCTTGCTAACCGCGCCCGATATCTCGCCCGCGATCTCGTGCGGAAATTTAGACAGCTCGTAAAAGCCCTTCGAGTAGAGGATATCGCCCAGCATCACGGCGTTTTTGGCGCCAAAGCTCGCATTTATACTCGGGCTTCCGCGCCTAGTGTCCGCATCATCTATCACGTCGTCGTGAAGCAAGCTAGCTAGGTGAATAAGCTCGGTAATCGCGCAAATTTTAAGACTCTGATCGCTTTCGCCCGCTATTTTTAAAAGCAGCTTGGAGCGCAGCTTTTTGCCCGAATTTATCCGAGCGAACATAGCATTTGCGGGCTCGTAACCAAGCTCCGCGATAAAATTTTTCATTATCAGATCGATTTTTTCCATTTATGCTCACTTAAATTTTGCTTTTATCTTGCGTTTTGCGCGCTGTTTTGAGCGCCGCTCTGCTTTCTTGGCGGATCCAAAAACTCCACGTCTACGCGCTGTTCGTCGTCGTTTATCAGCACGCGAAATTTCGCGACGCCTTGCTTAAAATCCTCAAAAACGAGATAAAGCGCGACGCGATCGCTAGGCGGAAACTTAAGATCTGGTATCAAAGTCTGCTTATAGGTCTCAAGGCCGCGCCTTAGCGACATAACAAGCTGGCGAGGATAGTTTCGGTAGCGCGAATGAACGATAATGTTTGTGTTATCAAAAAGCGTCCAACGAAAATCAAAACTCTCGCGCTCGTCAGTGCCTTTTTTGGTCACGAAAACCCGCGCCCACTCATCTTTTTTGAGCTCAAAAAGGTGCTCTTCCTCGAAATTTACCGCACCGAAAGCCAGCGATAAAAACAACGAAAATATAACGGCTATTTTACTCATTTTGACTTAAAATATCCCCACTAAGCCCGATATAAATGTCGTTTAGACGCTCATTTATCAGGGTTTGATTTTGAGAGATAAACGAATTTTGCGCCGTTTCGTCAAAGCCGTTTTTTTCGCAAAATTCGCTCATCGCGATAAATTTTTCAAAGGTCTTTTCAAGCTCGTTTTCGACTAAGTTTTTATTCGCGTTAAATAAAATTTCAAAGAATTTTTCTCTCGGACTTTGAGAAAATATATCATAATCCATAAATTTTAAAACCTTTCGCAAATCTTAAAATACATACTATTTTTTGTAAAATCTTACCTAAAATCATACGTACTATAATACGCTAAATTTTTATAACTTCTTGATATATAGGGCTGCTTGCGCCACTGTAAAGACATTGTCGCAGCTTGGACTTTGGCTACCAAATCCCCAGCAAACGTTTAGATATCTCATGCCTGCATTGCGTGCGGCAAGCTCATCTTTTTTACTATCTCCGACAAATATCGCTTTATCAAATTTGCCTGATTTTAATATCAAATTTAGCATCGCGGGATCTGGTTTTTGAGGCACGTTTTCGTCCGCTCCCACTATGAGATCGAAAAATTTAAATATCCCGCTTCTTTGTAAAATTTCATCCAAAGTATACCTTGGCGCATTGCTAGCTAGAGCGACGAAATGCCCCGCCGCTTTTAGCCCTGCTAGCAGTCCCTCGACGCCATCATAAGCAGTGGCGTATTCGCGGTAGTTTTTCTTAAATTTAGCTTCAAAGTTATCCCGCAGTTTCATGTCAGGCTTATCGATACCGTAAAAATCAAGCCCCAAATTTCGCCCAGGCTCGTTTATGGCCTTTACGATAAACTCCGCGGCTAGATCGCCATGAAGCCCCAGCTCGCGCCGCACCTCGTTTACCGTCTCGCAGATGGCTTTTGCGCTATCTATGAGCGTGCCGTCCATGTCAAATATCACGCATTTCACTCTTCGTCCTTATAGTTTTTTTTGTGTTTTTCTTTTTTGTAGGTTTTTTGGTTTTTTAGCTTTTCTAGCGCGTTGGCAAAGGCTATAAGCTGGCATCGCGGCATCTGATTTATCACTAAATTTGCGAAATTTTCTAAAGATTTCGCATACGGGCTATCTAAAAATACCGGCTCTATTTTTCGTAAAATTTCGGCGTTTTTAGCCGCTCTAGCGCGAAACTGAGCGTCGTCGAAATCCTCGCGCTTTAGACCGCTAATCGCGGATTTTACAAACTTTTCTAGACCGCGCAGATATTTTACGCGCTTAAATTTATCGTTTTGTTCAGCCATTTTTTCCTTTCAAAAGCCCAATTATACCAATTTAAACTTTTAGCGGTTATAATGCGCGCAAATTTTACAAGGAGAGACACATGCAAAAAGAGACGATCGCTACGCACTACGGCTACGACACCAAGGCAGGTCCTGGCGCCATGGCGGTGCCGATTTACCAGACTACGGCTTATGATTTCGGTAGCGCCGAGATGGCCGCGGCGAGATTTCAGCTAGAAGATCCTGGCCACATCTACACGAGACTGGGTAACCCGACGACGGACGTACTAGAGAGCCGTATAGCCGCGCTCGAGGAGGGCTCGGCCTCTATCGTGACGGCTAGCGGCCAGTCGGCGATTTTTTACTCGATCGCAAATTTAGCCGCAGTCGGCGACAACATCGTCGTGGCAAAGAAAATTTACGGCGGCACGATGGTTCTTTTCATGCACACGCTTAAGCGTTTCGGCATCGAGGCGCGAGTGTTTGACAGCGACACGGCGGATGATCTTGAAAATTTGATAGACGACAAAACCCGCGCGATATTTTTCGAGACGCTATCAAACCCGCAAATCGCAATCCCGAATTTTAAAAAAATCGTCGAGATCGCGGATAAGCACGGCGTCGTAACGATCGCCGATAACACCGTGCCTACGCCGATCATTTTTCAGCCGCTAAATCACGGCGTAGACGTCGTCGTGCATAGCGCGAGCAAGTATATCTGCGGCCAGGGCCTAAGCCTGGCGGGCGCAGTCGTAGCTAGCAAAAATTTAAACGCCAAACTAGTCAGCAACGCCAGATACGCGCATTTTAACGAGCCTGACGAGAGCTATCACGGGCTAGTTTACGCTCAGATGGCGGATAAATTCGATATCTACACGCTACGCATGAGGGTGGCTTTGGTGCGCGATATAGGCGCTACGATCTCGCCTTTTAACTCTTGGCAGCTCATCCAGGGGCTTGAGACGTTAAGCGTTCGTATCGAGAGACACTCGCAAAATGCGAGCAAAATCGCCGAGTTTTTAAACTCGCACAAGCACGTAAAACGCGTAACCTATCCGACGCTAAAAAGCGATCCGGAGCATGAAAAGGCGCAAAAATACTTCAAGGACGGCATGGCTAGCGGGCTAATGTGCTTTGAAACCGATAGCTATGAGCGCGCCGTAAAGATGCTTAGCAAGGTAAAGCTCTTTAAAATCGTTGTAAATATCGGCGACTCAAAGTCGCTCATCACGCACCCGGCCTCCACTACGCACCAGCAGCTCTCGAGCGAGGAGCTAATAAAAGCGGGCATAACAAAAGAGCTAATCAGAATCAGCGTCGGCCTAGAAAACGCAGACGACCTCATCGCCGATCTCGCGCAGGCTTTGGAGTAAAAGAGGGTTAAATTTGAAAGATAAATTCGGCTAAATTTAAGCCAGATTTAAATACACCCCTAAGCGGCTTCGCCGCTTAGGGGGCTAAACGCTAGATTGTTAAATTTGATCAAGAGGGCTTCCCTCTTGATTCTTGGCTAGTTCAAACTCAAATTTGAGCAGGCTACTTGTCCTTTTTTCTATCGGCTTTTTCCTTAATTTCTTCCGCCGCTTCAAGGTCTAACTGTGCTTTTTCAAAGGCCTTGCGAGCCTTATCGACGCGGCGAGAGTTTTTAACGCTAGCGTCATCGGCATAAACTTTTTCTGCCTCTTCAAATTCGGTTTTAGCCTTACCGAAATTTTGTTGCGCTGCCTCTAGGTTATTAGTCGCCTTATCGCCGCCCGCCAGCTCCGCTTTCGACGTTACTTTGCCCGTAACGGGGTTTCTGCCGATAGTTAAATCCAAATCACGTTTTGCTGTTTCAGCATTGAGGTTGCGATAGCACTCTTTCCCCCCCCCTCAATACCCCTCCTATATCACGAGGACGATTTTTAGGGTCAGAGCAATCCACTTTAGCAAAAACATTTAAAGAAAAGATACTTAAAACTAGTGCTATAAATAATGTTTTATTTTTCATCTTTAACGCCTTTATCTTTATTTTTATTAAGTCCTTTTTTATTTCTTATTCTACGAAACGCGCTTAAAAATGTAGATAAAGTCATTTCATCAAATTTCATTTCTTTTTCCTTTCTTTAAATTTTACGCAAACGGCGGCAAATTTACGCCGTAAACGTCTTTAAGGTTTCGTTGTATTTGTTTTCGTCCTCGCACTGGATCAGTAGCAAGTCGCCTTCTTCAAACACCGATGAGCCCGTCGGTTTGATGTATTCGCCCTTGCGCTTGATGAGTAGCACCAAAAAGTCGCTAGGAAGCTCAAGCTCGGCTAGGTTTTTGCCCACGACTTCGGAGTCAAAGCGTATGGTGTGCTGGCGTAAAGTGTGGTAAAAGATCGGTAAATTCGACATCTCGACCTCTTTTGGCGCGACTTCTTCTTTTACGCCGCATTTTTGCGCGACCTTTTCTAGCGTCATGCCCTGGATGATGATCGAGACGAATACTACAAAAAATATAGTATTAAAGATGAGCTCGGAATTTGGCAAATTTGCGCCGAACGGATAGGTCGCAAGTACGATAGGAACGACGCCGCGAAGTCCGACCCATGAGATAAATATCTTTTCTTTAACATTATACCTAGAAAGCAAAAGCGAGAGAAAAACGCCCATAGGACGCGCGACGAACATGATCCAAAACGCGACCACGGCGCCCGCAAGCGCGACGGCAGGCAGTTGGGAGGGATTTACCAAAAGCCCCAGCGTCAAAAAGATGACGATTTGCATCGTCCACGCAATACCGTCGTGAAAACCGATCAAATTTTTCTTATGCGCGAACTCTTTTTTATTTATAAACATTCCCGCGATATATACGGCAAGAAAGCCGTTACCGCCGACCTTACCCGCTAGCACGTATAAAAGCATAACCCAAGCCATCGAAAACACGGGGTAAAGTCCCCAGTACTCAAGCCTAAGGCGGTTAAAAAGTCCCGGTAGCGCGACGCCGAACATATAGCCCATCAGCCCGCCTAGCAAAAACTGCTTGACTAACGTAAGCGCGACGTCCGGAACGCTAGGGATCGTAGCTATGGAGATGATTTGCAGTATCGTGACGGTTAAAAAGATCGCCATCGGGTCGTTTGATCCGGACTCCAGCTCCAAAAGCGGGCGAATATTATTTCGCAGCGAAATTTCCTTTGCTCCTAGTATCGCAAACACCGCCGCCGCGTCGGTCGAGGAGATGATAGAGCCAAAAAGCAAAGCCTCTAGCCAGTCAAGGCCTAGCAGGTATTTTACCAGCACGGCTATCATGCCAGCAGTAAGCACGACGCCAAGAGTCGCTAGGATGATGCCGTTTATCATGACGGGGCGGATAGATTTTAGATTCGTATCAAGACCGCCCGCGTAAAGTATAAAAATAAGCGCGATAGTGCCTACGTCTTGGGCGATTTGGCGATTATCAAAAGCAAGTCCGAGCAGCCCGTCCGAGCCTGCGAGCATGCCGACTGCCAAAAAAACGACTAAGGACGGAACGCCGAATCTATCTGAAACCTTGCTAGAGACGATACAAGCGATAAGTAGGATAGAGAAAAATAGTAAAAAAGTTTCTAACATTGTGCCTCATTTGGGTTCAAAGCGGACAAATTTAAGGCTAAATTTAGCGCTCAAATAGCCTCAAATTTGGCGCGTTTTCGTAAATAAATTTTACCCGATTTTACCTTTTTTAACGATAAAAAGGATTAATTTTTATCATCGTAAAAGATGAGATCAAAGCTATTTTTGCGCTTTACCAGAGCTTTTTTGGACGGCACGCCGCCCTGCTCCATTTTAGCTAGCTCCTCCTTCATCTGCCTTATCACGGCTTCAGACTGCTCGATCTGATCTTTTAGCTGCAAGATGATATCCACGCCTGCTAAATTTACGCCAAGATCGCGCGTTAGGCGCAGTATCATTTTGATGCGGTCCATGTCTTTTTCCGAGTAAAGGCGCATCTTGCCCTCGGTTCTTGATGGCTCCAGTAGCCCTTCGCGCTCGTATTGGCGCAGCGTTTGCGGATGTATGGAGAGTACCTTTGCTACGACGCTGATTAGATAGACCGGTTCTTCGTATTGTTTCATCTTATACCTCCGGGAGTTTTTGCTTCATGAGCTCGGCTAGCTCGCCGTCTAGGGCATTTACATCCGGCAAAGACACGCGCGCTCGCAAGTACAAATCGCCGAATATCCCGCTTTTTCTATTTTGCACGCCGTATCCTTTGAGCCTGATTTTTTGCCCAGATTTTGAGTTTTCGGCGATTTTTATCGTGACGTCTTTTTTGGGCGTTTTTACATCTATCTTGCCGCCGAACATCATCGTTTTTAGCGGGATTAGCACGTCTTTGTATAGATCGTCTCCGTCTCTTTCGTACTCGTCGCTAGGCGCGATATTTACGGTTAGTATTAGATCGCCGCGCCCGCCGTTACCTTTGCCTTTTATGCGTAGCTTTTCGCCGTTATTTATGCCGTTTGGGATTTTTATTTTGATGTTTTCGCCGTTAAAATTTATCGAGTGCTCGCCGCCCTTTACCGCTACGTCAAACGGGATAGTTACCTTTGCCCGCGAGTCCATATCCTCCTCGTCATCAAAGCCGCCAAATCCGCCCGTCTGCCTAAAGCCGCTAAAACCGCCCCTGCTAGAAAAACCGCTAAAGCCGCTAGCGCTACCGCTAAAGCCGCCGCCGAAGATATTTTTTAAAATTTCGTCCAAATTTCCCATGCCCGAGCTGCTCGCAAAATCATGGAAATTCTGTCCGCCAAACATCGCATCGCCGTGCCTATCGTACTGCGCGCGCTTTTTTTCGTCGCTTAAAATTTCATACGCGGCGTTTATCTCTTTAAATTTATCCTCCGCGCCCGGATCTTTGTTGATATCGGGATGATATTTGCGCGCCAGCCTCCTATACGCCTTTTTTATCTCGTCTGCGGAAGCCTTTTCGGACACGCCTAACGTT
>CAUSIL010000027.1:0-14275 GCA_963531395.1 uncultured Campylobacter sp. | reverse complement strand
GACGGACCTATGGGTAAAAGCGACCGAGCGTTTTTATTCGGGCTTATAGCTACCGTTTACGCGCTACTGGGATGGCTGCCGGAGTGGAGCGTCTGGGTGCTTTACGTAGCGGTGTTTTTACTAGCGGTTACTTGCGTAAACCGCGTGAGGATGGGGTTGGGGGAGTAGAGCAAACGATATAAATCCAAAATAATCCTGCCGCAAGGATACCGAATTTAGCATAGTTTGCCGCCGCAATTAAATTTGATATAATTTCAAGACTATTTATTTTAGCTAGAGGCTTTGCAGACGGTGCAAAAAAGGCAAATGAAGCTAAAGTAGCGATTTAATGAGCGTAAGACTAAAATCTGCGCTACTCGCCAAATTTAACGCGCAAACAAGACAAATTTAACAAAAAGGACGAAAGATGAAAGAGTTTTTAGCAGCCGCGCTTGATTTTATCCTTTGCCGCATTACGATATTTATCACGGGCGTACGGCCGCCGAAGGAGCTTTTAAATATCGGCGACGGCTCTAAAATTTACTATGCAAACCACGCTAGCCACGGCGATTTTTTGCTGATTTTCGTCTCGCTGCCTTACCGAGCGAGAAAGCGCGTGCGCCCCGTCGCGGCGGCGGAGTACTGGGAGAGCGGGCCGGTGCGCAGGTTTCTTGCTAAAAACGTGTTTAACATGGTGCTAATCAGCCGTCATAAAGATCCGCTAGAGGCGCTAGCGCAAATGAGCGAGGCACTAAAAACACACTCTCTCATCATCTTTCCCGAAGGCACGCGCAAGACGGACGACGACCTCGCGCTGCAGCCGTTTAAAAGCGGGATCTTCCGTCTGGCGCAGCAGTGTCCCTCCGTATCGTTCGTGCCCGTATGGATCAAAAACGCGCGAAACGTCCTACCTAAGGGCTTTTTCGTGCCTATTCCGCTGCTTTGCGAGCTGATAGTGGGCAAGGAGATAACCTACGGCGGCGAGAGCAAGGGCGAGTTTTTACAAAAGGCGCAGGACGCGCTGCTAGCGATGAGCGATGCGCAAAATGATAGAACGAAAGCATAGCGCGGCGGCTTCGGCCAGAGCGGTAAATTTGAGCCCCGCAAACCCGTCAAGCGCGCGAGAAAATTCGGCCGATATTTTTTGCGACGACTTGGGGCTTGGAGATAAAATTTGCAGCACTCTCCCTAGAGAATTTGAGCGCGAGATGAAGCGGTCAAACGAGCGAGGTAAATTTGCGAACGATTTTTACGGCAAATTTGACGGCGAGCCTTTTAGAACGGCGGCTAAAAGCGTCAAATTTGAGCGCGAAACACGGGCTAAAACGCCAGCCTTGCCGCAAATCAAATTTGACCTAAACACAAATTTAAACCGCGTAAAAAATTTAACCAATCAAACCGCCCGCAGAGCAAACCAAACGCGCGTAAATTCGGCTCGTTCGGCGGCGTGCGAAACAGACGTCAAATTTAGCTTCAAATTTAACCAAAAGGCACTAAAATGAACCCGCAAAATCATATCTTAAATCTATTTTTAGGACTCATCGCGGTGCTAGTCGTCTCTAGCGCCGTTGCCTTTATTCTAAAGGCGAAATTCGGTGCCGAGAACAAAACCGTCTCAAATTTGACCTCGCGCATAAACGCCTGGTGGGCGATGATTTTGGTCATTTTTGCGTTTACGTATATGGGCAAAAACGCCGTGATATTTTTGTTTTTGCTCGTGTCTTTTGCCGCTTTGCGCGAGTTTTTATCGCTCATCTATATCCGCAGGGGCGATCACATCGCGCTGGTGGCGTGCTTTTACGTGATTTTGCCCGCGCAGTATATATTTATCTATGCTGATTGGTACGCGATGGCGATGATATTTATCCCGGTTTACGGATTTTTATTTTTACCGATTTTGGCGGCTATTTGCGGCGATGCGGCTTATTTTTTGGAGCGCTCGACGAAGATCCAGTGGGCGCTGATGATCTGCGTGTTTTGTATCTCGCACATCCCCGCGCTTCTTTTGCTGGATCTTAAGCAAGGCAGCGGCATGGAGCTGATGCTGTTTTTGATCCTGGTCGTGCAATCTAGCGACGTGCTGCAGTACGTCTGGGGCAAGCTTTTCGGTAAGCGCAAGATCGCGCCTAGCATCAGTCCGTCTAAGACCGTGGTCGGCTTTGCGGGAGGGGTTCTTAGCGCTAGCGCGCTGGCCGCGTGCCTGCATCATCTCACGCCTTTTGGCGCAGTGGGGGCGTTTTTTATCGGGCTTGCCGTTTGTATGATGGGTTTTTTAGGAGGGCTTGTTATGTCGGCGATCAAGCGGGATCTTGGCGTCAAGGACTGGGGTTATATGATCAGCGGACACGGCGGGATGCTTGACCGTATGGACTCGCTGTGCTTTGCGGCGCCGATATTTTTTCACATAGTTAGATATTTTTACGCGTGAGGTTTTGATGAAAATTTGGAGCAAAATTTTACTTTTAACGCTCGCGGCAAATTTAGCCCTTGCTTTTTCGGCCCAAAAGCTCGTGCAAGACGCTAGAGCGCAGGTCGGGCAGACGCTGTTTTACGACCCTTCGTACGAGAGGCTAGCCTATCCGATGGGCGACGTGGATATGATAAAGGGCGTTTGCACCGACGTCGTCGTTAGGGCGCTGCGCGGGCAGGACATCGATCTGCAGCGGCTCATCCACGAAGATATGAGCGCGAATTTTAGCGCCTATCCAAAAAACTGGGGCGCGAAAAAGACCGACAAAAACATCGATCATCGCCGCGTGCCAAACATCGCGACCTATCTAAAACGCAAGGGTTACGAGGCAAAGGGCGAGTTTAAGGCAGGCGATATCGTGACGTGGCGGCTGGATAACGGCAGGCCGCACATCGGCATAGTTTCGGATAAATTTGCCGGCGGCAAAACCCCGCTCGTGATCCACAATATCGGGCTTGGCGCGCAGGAGGAGGATGTGCTAAATGTTTACGAGATAACGGGACACTTTAGGATAAAATAAACAAAAAAATCGATAAATTTAAGCGAGAAAGGCAAAAAATGGAGTTTAAAGAGAGCTATTTTATAACGAGCGACGGGGCGAGGATATTTTACAGATACCGCCTGGCTGCGGACGTAGCGTGCGAAAACCCAGGCGCAGTCGAAATAAATTTGAGCGAGGACGGTAAATTTGACGGATCAAATTTGGGCGTCCAAACTGCAAACGAAACGTCAAATTTGACCGGCGAGCAAATAGGCGGCACAGACGAAAATGCGGAGCCAGGCTTAAACGGCGAAGGCAAATCAGACGAGCAAAATTTACCAAACAACGGCGAAAACTCGGACTCAAATTTAAACGAAGCTAACAAAAGCGGCGCGTCAAATTTGAGCGAAAACGCCGAGCAAAATCTCAAATTTAAAGCCGCGCCGAATGCCAAAGCCGTAGCGATTTTTCACCGCGGACACGAGCACTCGGGCAGGGCGACGCACGTAGCGGACGGCTTGGCGGATGAGAGTTTTAGCTATTTTGCCTGGGATCAGCGCGGACACGGCAAAAGCGAGGGCGAGCGGGGCGACGCGCCGAGTATCGGCCGCCTCATCGCCGACGTGGACGAGTTTGTGGCGCACATCGAGCAGAGATTCGGCTTCGAGACGCAAAATCTAGCCGTAATTGCCCAGAGCGTGGGCGCGGTGCTGGTCTCTGCGTGGCTACACGACTACGCTCCGCGCGTTCGCTGCGCGGTACTGGCTAGTCCGGCGTTTAGCGTGAAGCTTTACGTGCCGTTTGCTAGAGCCGGGCTAAAGGCGCTTTACAATGCGCGCGGAAATTTTTTCGTAAACAGCTACGTCAAGGCGCACTATCTCACGCACGACAAGGATCGCCAGGCTAGCTACGACGCCGACTCGCTCATCACTCGCGCGATCTCGGTGCGCATACTGCTGGGACTTTACGAGGCGGCGCATCGCGTAGTTTCTGACGCGGCCGCGATCACGACGCCTACGCTGCTACTGGTCTCGGGCGATGACTGGGTCGTGGAGCACGCCCCGCAGCACGAGTTTTACAACGCTCTTGGCGCGCGCGTAAAAAGGCGCGAGATTTTAGATGGATTTTACCACGATACGCTGGGCGAGAGCGAGCGGGAGAGGGAGTTTGTGATAGTGCGCGAATTCGTCGGCGAGAGGTTTAGCGCGCCTTTTAGCGAGGTGGACTGCACGCACGCGGACGAATACGGCTTTAGCCGCGAGGAGGCCGATAGGCTGGCTACGCCGCTACCGAGATTTAGCCCGAAAAATTTGCGGTTTAAATTTCAGCGGATATTTATGCAGGCGGTTTCGCCGTGGGTCGGCGGGCTAAAGATCGGCGAAAATACCGGCTACGATAGCGGCAGTACGCTTGACTACGTCTACCGAAACGAGCCGCAAGGGGCGAATAAATTTTTTAAATTTATCGACGAAATTTACCTAAACGCCATCGGCTGGCGCGGTATCAGAGAGCGCAAGCGAAATATCAAGCTAGCTATCGATCAAGCCGTAGCAAAGCTGCAGGAGCGAGGCGAGCCGCTACGACTGCTAGACATCGCCTCGGGTCACGGCAGATACATACTAGACGCCGCGCAGGGGCATAAATTTGAGCGCATAACGCTACGCGACTACAGCGACATAAACGTAAAAGCCGGCAACGAAATGATAAAAGAGCGCGGGCTGCAGGACGTCGCGAGCTTTACCCAGGCAAACGCCTTTGACGCCGCTAGCTACGAAGGCCTGCAGGACGCATATACGCTTGGCGTCGTGTCGGGGCTGTTTGAGCTCTTCCCGGATAACTCGGTCGTGCGTACCGCGCTGCAAGGCTTTTCAAGCAGCGTAAAAAGCGGCGGCTACCTCATCTATACCAATCAGCCGTGGCACCCGCAGCTTGAGATGATCGCGCGCGCTCTATCCAGCCACAGGCAGGGCGCTGCGTGGATCATGCGCCGCCGCAGCCAGGCCGAGATGGATCAGCTCGTGGCAAATGCGGGATTTAAAAAAGTAAAAGAGTGGATAGATGGGGATGGGATATTTAGCGCGAGTTTGGCCGTTAAAATTTAAAAGCGGCTTGTCTTTTTGCCCTATACTTCGTAGCTTTTAAATTTGGCTCGGTCATTACCTATATGGTAACTCCCGTCGCCAAATTTGAAAAGCGCCTCGTCTAGAACAAAAATACTTCGCCTTATCGTTTTACGTTCAAATTTGAAGTCAAATTTACAAATTTGAGCCGCCAAAACCCGCACCTTGATTAAACCTGCGACGCTTTGCGTCAGCAAAGCAGTGTCGCCACCCCTAACGTGCAGTGGGGTTGGAGAGGGCTTGGGAGAGGAAGGGGCGACGCTTCGTAAGTAGAAGCCCCTTCCTCTCCCAAAGTAAAAAGAAAAGTGAATACCAAAGAGAGCTATTTTGCTAGTTTTGCTCGCAACTGCAATACAGAGCGCAATTCAAGCCCCCACCCCCTTAACAAGAAAGATTAAATTTAATGCGCAACGCTAAATTTAGCCAAATCAAATTTAGCACCGTCAAGATACGGGTCTCGGCGAGTAAATTTTACGCTTTTACTTCAAGCGAGCGATCTCGGATGATTAAGTCGTGAAGGCGCAAATCCGCTAAAATTTGATAGAATTAGCAAAAAAGGCAAAAATGAAAACAAAACCGTTTTTATCGCAGCTGGCCGCGCTAGTCGTCGTTGCGGCGATATTTTACGCTAGCTACGGTGCTACAAACGCCCTCGCGAGCGCCCGCGCAAACGTGCCCGAGATTTATTTCGCGTGGGAGCGCGCGCTACCGTTTTGGGCGTGGAGTATCGTGCCGTATTGGTCGCTAAATTTGCTCTACGCGCTTGGATTTTTCCTCTGCCGTGACGCCGGGGAGCTCGCGCGCTACGTTACGCAGCTACTCGCCGCGCAGGTGATCGCGACGCTGTTTTTTATCGCTTTTCCTCTGCAAATGTCGTGGGAAAAGCCCGCAGTTTCAGGCCTTAGCGGCTTTTTATTCTCAAGCCTTGCCGCCTTTGACCTCCCGTTTAATCAAGCCCCGTCGCTGCACATCATACTTTGCGTCGTGGTGGGCGCATTTTACCTTCGCAAGGCGCGCGCAGTTTGGCTTAAAGCGGCGCTTGTGGCGTGGTTTGCGCTCATCGGCCTTAGCGTGCTGACCACGTATCAGCACCATTTTATCGACATTCCGACTGGGTTAGCCGCAGGCTGCTTGGTGCTACTGATTCGTCCGCTCGATGGCGCGCCGCTTAGATTTGCCATGGCTAGGGAGTCCGCGCGCTACAAATGGGCGGTGCTATATCTGGGGCTCGCGTTTTTGACGCTTTTTACGGCGATTTTGGGAGCTAAAATTTGGAGCGCGTGGATGCTGTGGCTACCTTGGGCGAGCCTTAGTTTCGCGCTGGTTGCTTGCGGTTATGCGTTTTTGGGCGCGGGAGTTTTTGCTAAAAACGAGCAAGGCCGTCATGCCGCCGCGGCTAAAGCTTTACTGCTTCCCTATCTTTGCGTCGCGCGGTTAAATGCGATTTTTTGGCTGCGCGGTCGCCGGCTTTCAGACGAGATTTTGCCCGGACTTTATCTAGGCTCGGTTAAGCAGGCGGGCAAATTTGACGCGGTGCTAGACTGCGCGGCCGAGTTTGAGCGGCCTGGCTGCGCGCAAATTTATGCGAGCCTGCCTATGCTAGATATGATAACGCCGAGCGCGGACGAGCTAAAACGCGGCGCGAACGAACTTGAGCGGCTCGTAAAAAGGGCTCTTTGCGGCGGCGAAAATTTACCGCAAAGGGCGGCGGAGCTAGGATTAAATTTTATCGCCGAAGCGGACTGCGCGCACGGGCGAGATTTGAAATTTCACGGGCAAACTGACCCGCGGGTAAATTTACAAACGCGCGGCACGGCAAACGAAAGCAAAAACGCCGAGTCGAGGCAAATTCTCACGGACTCAAACGAACGAGACGCCGAAGTAAACGGCAAAAAGGTGCTGGTGTGCTGCGCGCTGGGCTACGGCAGGAGCGCGTCGGTGCTGCTTGCTTGGCTGGTGATTTACGCGGGACTGGGCTTTGACGAGGCGCTAAATTTGCTAAAATCTCGCCGCGAAAAGATCGCAGTCGCTAGCTCGCTGCGCGAGCGGATAGAGCAGATAGCCGTCCGCACCAGCGAAATTTGAAGGCGAAGTAAAGAAGCGGCAAATTTAAGCGCGAAATAGGCGCAGGCTAAATTTGATCAAGTCCGGTTTGAGGGATCAAATTTAAAAAATCTGCAGGCTGGAAACAAGCGGCATTGCAAAATTCTCGGCGAAAAACGAACGGAAATTTAACCAAACGCCTAAAACAAGGAGAGAAAATGACGAATGCGGAGCAAAACGAGAAAGCGGCGCAAGGCGGGGAGCGGGAATGCCGCCAAAGGACGGACGATAGAGCCTTGGCGCTGGTTACGGCTAGATTTTTGGCGACGCATAGGCTAGTTTTCTTGTTAAATTTGCTTCAGCTAGCCGTCTGCCTTACGATTTTTACGAATTTTGCCGTGATTGCGGGCTTTTTAGCGGCTTTTGCGGGGCTGCTTTATCTGCAGGTTAGGCTGTATTTTGATACGCTGATTTTTAGGGATTTTGCGGACGGGAGACTGGATTGCGGTAAATTTGACGCGGCGCTTACGGAGCTAAATTTAGCTAGCAAGCCGCCTAAAATCCGCGATATGAAAAGTCGCTGCGCCGGAGCTTTGCGGCTATATAAATTAGCGGCCGCGCTTAGTTCGGCGCCCATTTTAGCGGCCTTAGCGATGCGTTATTTGGGCTAAATTTACGGCAAAATACTTTAAGGGCGACTAGAGCGCAAAATTTCCAAACGACAGGGTGGGTAAGGCCAAGACAAAATGCCGCCTCGCAATAAAACGCTAAGGCAAAAGGCTGCTTTGGGTTTAAATAAATCACGCGTTAAGACGCGACTGCAAATTCGGATAAAAGCGCTCAAGCAAGCGACGAATGCGCGCCCGAGTTTTGAGCGCCCCGCCAAAGAGAGTAAGGGCAATGAAGCCGCGCCGATACGTTTATTTGGCACATGTGCGAAGACGAGCGAACCTGACGCCCTAAATTTAACCGCCCAGCAAAAGTAAAACCGTGCAAGCGGGCGAAATTCGGCTGCGGGCGGCGAAAATTCAAAGCCTGATTTAAACAAAGGCGAATTTACGCCAAAAGCCGCGCAGTTGCCAAACTCCCAAAAAGCCTGTAAATTTAAGCTAAAACGAAAGCATCATGCAAGCTAAATCCGCTTATTTGCTCCGATAAAAACGCGTCCAAAATATCGCGAGAGAAAAACAGCCCCATGCCGTTTATATGAAACGCCTTATCTTCTACCTTTTGCGATAGCGATATTTTTCTAGGGACGATTTGCGTCATTAATTCGCTATATTCGTCTGGGGCGTTAATGCTTCTTACGATATCGATAAATTTTCCTTGCTCGTTATCGTAATCTTGATATACGAAAATAGACTCGGGAAAATTTACGATATTAACGCCGTATTTAGGGAAACTAACCGCGAAATATTTACCGCTCCAGCCGTCAATTTCGACGGGTGCTTTTATCAGATTATTAATCTTAAAGGATTTGATGACGTCTGCTGCTTTTTGCGAAATCAAAAAATCCAAATCAAAAATACCCGAGTCGCAAGAAACGATATCGGTTTGTTTTGCTCGTTTTAGCGCAAACGCTTTAATGCCTTCGTCTTTAAATGCGGATAAATTTAGCGGATTCGTAAAAACGCCCTCAAATTTTTCTTTGACGTCTTTGGAGGGAAAGGATTTGGCGTCTATAAACTCCGTCTGATATAGGCCGTTTCTAACGCCGATTACCGCCGGTTCGCAGCTGGTTCTTATCTCTTGCAGCAAGCCTATCCTTTGCTCGTTAAATTTACTAATATCGTAGGCGTCTTATCTGCCGATAAGCGCGTATTTACGGCTTCTAGGGCTAATAAAAATTTGCGTCTCAAATCGTCTGAGGCTTTAGATAAATTTCTAACGTTTAATAAAACGCATTCGTCATCGTCCAAAGAGTAGCAAGTCATGGGCTCTTCGTCCCCAAACGTTCTTAAATCAGATAAGCAATCTATCAAAGCGGCGAGATTTTTGCCGTAAAAGGTCGGAAAACCGAAAATTTCCGCCATTTTTAGGTGAAAATTTTTGTATTCCTCGTCTAAATTTTTAGAATAAATATCTAAAAATCTATATCTACGCTAATAAATTTCATCGTTAAACGCCTTTAAATTTATTTTAGCAAACAAGCCGTATCTACGTCTAAATAAAAAAAGAATTTTTCCGTAAATTCTAAACCGTTGATGTAAATTTCATCCTCTACGTTAAACAAATACGCATCCAGCCCGCCTAAATGCCTCAACTTTCTTTCCATCGTTTTTTTGTTTACCGCGGACAAATTATCTAACTCTAGTTTTTCGTTTGCTTTTTGGATTTTTGTTTTTAAATTTTTTATAAATATATAATTAGAAAAGTCGGGCGGAACGATGTTTGATATATCGCAATTTATAAATTTAAAAAACGAGATTTTGCAGGCGGATAGGTTTAAATTTAACTCGTCAAGCTTGCCTAACCTTTGGTTGTCGCCGATAAATTGGACTTCGGATATTTTCCCGATAATCGTATTTTTCTGAAAATTATTTACTAAAAATTTTTGGTCAGTTATTTTGCATTTATCAAATAAACACGAGAAATATTTCGTCGATAAGTCGTCTAATCTCGTCCCGCGAAAATCGCAACCGATAAATTTGCAATTATCGTAAACCGCATTTACCTGTCCGACGCTACGAAAATCTACCTTTTGGAAAACGGTATTTTCAAAATTAACGTTTTTTCGTAGGCCTATTCTCGCATTTGAAAAATCGCACTGAATAAATTTCGCATCCCTAACCGACAAACCGTCAAAAATCGCTCCGCCCAGGTTCTCGCCGCACACCGAAATATCGCGCAATTCGTTGCTTATAAAAAGATTTTTCATTTTGTATTTGCTTTGCGTGCGTAAAATTTCATAGCGGCGCTAAGCTTTGGTGTAAACATTTATAAACTGCAAAAACTAGACGCCGCCCGCGTAAATAAAATAACTCGTCTTTTCTTTACGCCGCCTTTTTCGGATATTTTCAGCCTCTATAAGCTGCCGCTAACGGGTCCTCGCCGAAGTTATTTGCGCCTACCGTGCCGCGCGTAGCAAACCATACGATTAAAACGATCAGGCCGATGATCGGAATAAAAAAGAGCAGCACCCACCAGCCGCTTTTGTTTAGATCGTGAAGCCTTCTGACGCAGACTGCAAGTTTGGGTAAGAAAAGGGCTAAACCCGCAAGCGTAGAAACAAGCTCTGATTTTTCGTATATGTTTGATGCACTTAAGTCTATGCAAACCGCAACTACGTTTACTATAAAAATAAAGACTAAAAACCACCAGTACTCCGACCTAGGCGCTCTGCCGTCAAACTTTACGTAGCCGTTAAGGCAACTTTTTATGGATTCGCCAAAAGTCACTGTTTATCCTTTGTTTTAAAATATTTTTTTATTTTATAAAAATAAATAGAAATATTTACTTAAGAATAGACATTTTGCGGGCTTAAATGAAGCAAAATTTAGGCGTACTTAACTTAATCAAAAACAGTTTTTAGTTAAATGATATTTTTTGTGTTATTTTAGTAAGTCTAGGTCTAGAGTATCACGACTTCGGTTTTTAGCTCTATACCGAATTTTTCCAAAACGCGCTCGCGGGCTAAATTTATGAGTCTTGTCACGTCCGCAAAGCTCGCGGCGTTAAAATTTACGATGAAATTTGCGTGCTGCTCGCTAAATTTAGCCCCGCCTATCGCGTAGCCTTTAAGCCCGACAGCTTCGATTAGTCTGCCCGCGTAGTCGCCGGGCGGATTTACGAAACAGCTGCCAAAGCTAGCGCCCTTTGGTTGATTTGCGCGCTTGGCGGCAAAATCGGCGGCGAGCGCTGCGTCAAATTCGCGCGAAATTTTAAATTCGGCGCCCAAAATCGGCTCATCTATTCCGCTTTTGCGGTAGCTAAAGCTTATCCTCTCGCGCTCTATCCAGCCGCATCCCAACCGCACCGCGAGTAGGTCGTCGCTGATACTAACGCCGCAAAGCCCCGCGTTCATTTTGACGAGACCTCCAAGCGTGCCCGGGATATTTTGCAAAAACTCAAATCCGCCGATACCCTGCTTTTTGGCGAAGTTATAAATTTTGCCCGACTTCGTCGCAGCGCCGATAATGAGCACGTCGCCGCTCAAATTTATATAATCAAACGCACCGCCTAGCATCATCATCGCGGGCGGGTTTGGCGAAACGAGTAGGTTGTTCGCGCCGCCTATCATCACGCGGCCGGCAAATTCCGGCTTTAGCGCGTCCTCAATGCTTTCTAGCACCGCCACCTCGTGCACGCCGCCCACTCGCACCGAGCTAAATTTGGAAAAATCTATAAGCTGCGTCATTGCACGAAATTCGGGATAAACTCTATCATACGCGTAGTGAAATCGACCATCATCGAGACCATCCACGGCATCAAAAATATAATCACGACGACGACGAGGATGATTTTGGGCACGAAGCTTAGCGTCATCTCGTTTATCTGCGTCGTAGCCTGAAATATACTGATGATAAGGCCCGCCGACAGGCCCGCTAGCAGCATCGGGAAGCTTAGATAAAGCGCGATCTTAAAGGTTTCGATACCGAGTTCTATGAGCGTTGATTGCATTAGCTAAACCTTATATCGTTGTATTCGGTTGGCACGAGGTAGTTTTTCGCATCGATAGGCAGCGGATAAAATCCGCGCTCATAACCGAGCGCAAAAAGCCTGTTTACGGCCTTTAGCTGTGTTTCGTTCATCGAGACGGAGCTATCGTTTGCGTAGAGATTTAGGTAGGTTTTTAGCTTTTCTTTATCGACGCGGATGAGGTTTCGCTCCATGAGCATGTGCGACAAAAAGGGCTTATGCGCAGTGGCGATGCGTACGCCCTCCGTTAACACGCGCTCGCACTCGATGGCGTCCGTTATCGGCAGGCTGCGGCGAACCGCCATGCCTCCTAGTGGCAGCGGCAGATTTTCGCCCGCTAGCTCGCTCCAGATATCCCAGATCTCGCGCTCCACGCAAAGCTCGTCCGAAAAGTCAAGAATGCTTTCATGTATCAGCACGCCAGCGTCCGCCTCGCCGCCTAAAACCGCGCCTTCGATGTCGAGAAAATTTTTATAAACTATGCGCGCCTGCGGGTATGCCATGCGAAAAAGCAGGGCGTTTGTCGTGTGTTTGCCGCTTAGCGCGACTTTGAAATTTCGCTTTAAAACCGCACCCTTTTTCTTAACTAGCTTTGGGCCATAACCCTCGCCAAAGCTCACTGCCGTGCGCAAAAGCGCGTATTCGTCGCAGATAAGAGGATATAGCGCGAAGCTAATCGCCGTGGCCTCAAATGTGCCCTTTAGCGCCTCGTCGTTTAGCGTCTGGATATCAAGCGCGGCGGCGCTAAATTTTAGATTTTTGGAGCTCACCCAGCCAAAGTCAATCGCCTTATACATAAAAATATCGTCGGCGTCGGGCGAGTGAGCGACGTTTATATGCTTAAAAATCTTCAAATTTTATCCTTTTTGCTCCGCTTTAAATTTCGCGCGCGGCTAGATTGCGAAATTATAGTAAATTTTTGCTACAATCGCCATAAAAATGCGGAATTTATAAAGAAAAATATGGAAAATCAGGCGTATTTAAAAGAGCAAATTTTAACTTATCTAGGCAACAAACGCTCGCTTTTAGGCTTTATCGAACAAGGCGTAAATATCGCAAAACACGCACTTGGTAAAGAAAAACTAAGCTGCTGCGACCTTTTTAGCGGCAGCGGCATCGTGTCGCGGTTTTTTAAATCCCACGCAAATTTCATCATCGCAAACGACCTGGAGCTTTATAGCCGCGTAACAAACGAGTGCTACCTCGCAAACGCTGACGCGAAATTTAAAAAAGAGCTTGATTTTTGGCATGAAAAACTAACGCGCGAAATCGGCGCAAATTTGCGTGAGGGCTTTATCTGCGAGCTTTATGCGCCAAAAGACGAGGCAAATATCTCGGCGACGGACCGCGTCTTTTACACGAGAAAAAACGCCGCCTACATAGACACCGCGCGCCAGATTATCGAGGCGCTAGTACCGCAGGAGCTGCGCGTTTTTTTCGTCGCTCCGTTGCTGTATTCAGCTAGCGTGCACGCTAACACCAGCGGCATTTTCAAGGGTTTTCACAAAAACAAGGACGGCCTTGGGCAGTTTGGCGGACGCGGCAAGCACGCGCTATCTCGCATCACGGCAGACATCGGCCTGCTTAAGCCCATTTTTTCAAATTTTAACGTCGAATTTGACGTACAAAGTCGGGATGCAAACGAGCTTGCCGCCGAGCTTCCGCCGCTTAATCTGGTCTATCTTGATCCGCCTTATAACCAGCACCCCTACGGCTCGAACTACTTTATGCTAAATTTGATCGCTAGCTACGAGCGTCCGAGCGAAATTTCGCGTGTTTCTGGTATCGCTCGGGGCTGGAACCGCTCGGTGTTTAATCAAAAATCAGCCGCCGCGCCGGCATTTTTCGAGCTGATCTCAAAGCTCAAAGCTAAATTCGTGCTCATCTCGTTTAACTCCGAGGGCTTCATCGCGCGCGAGGAATTTAGCAAAAATTTAGCCGGGCTTGGCGAAGTGCAAATTTTGGAGCAAAAATACAACGCCTTTCGCGGTAGTAGAAATTTAGCTAGCCGCCCGACGCACGTGAGCGAGCTGCTTTACGTTTTAAAAAAGGCGTAAATTTAGAGCAAATTTGACCCCGCTCAAACCCGCCTCAAATTTACGCGAATAATCAAAAATTCATCTCAAATTTGATAAAATCAGCCCGATTATTTTAAATTTAAGGAAGCCGATGGCAAAAGAAAAAGAAGAGAAAAAGATAGTCCCGCCGACAAACGATTCGGACAAGAAAAAGGCCTTAGACGCGGCTTTAAAGCAGATAGATAAAGCATTCGGCAAGGGCACGCTGATTCGCCTTGGCGACAAGCAGGTTGAGGCGATAGACAGCATCTCGACCGGCTCGCTAGGACTTGACCTAGCCCTTGGCATAGGCGGTATCCCAAAGGGCCGTATCATCGAGGTTTACGGACCTGAGAGCTCGGGTAAAACGACTCTGACGCTACACATCATCGCCGAAGCGCAAAAAGCGGGAGCCACGTGCGCCTTTATCGACGCCGAGCACGCTCTAGACGTGAGATACGCGGCAAATTTGGGCGTAGATACCGAA
>CAUSIL010000026.1:0-14325 GCA_963531395.1 uncultured Campylobacter sp. | reverse complement strand
CATCCGCGGTCGTGCCTTTATTGACGATTAGTTTTTTGCCTTTTAACTCGTCCACGCTTTTTATGACCGCGCCGTCCGGGCTAACTACGCCTAGCGACACTTTCATATACGGAAGTGCGAAATCAACGACTCTAGCACGCTCAGGGGTTTTGGTGAAATTTGCCAAGGTGATGTCGACTTTGTCGGCTACTAGCACCTCTACGCGGCCCGCCGCTTCTACGAGCTCAAATTTAACCTTGCTCTCGTCGCCTAGCAGATCCTTTGCGATGCGTTTGGCGAAGTATATGTCGTAGCCTTGGTTTTTGCCCTCTTTATCGACGTAGCCAAACGGCGGTTTGTCGCTAAAAACGCCCACGCGAACGTATCCGCGCTCTTTGATTTTAGCCAAAGCGTCCGCTTCGGCAGCCTGCAAATTAGCCTGACCCGTTAGAAAGACGGCGGCGAATATTGCCAAAAATGAAAACAGAAGTTTTCTCATTCTTTCTCCTTTAAAATAAAGTGCGCAAAATATACAAAAGCTTGACTAAAATGCGACTAAATTTGTAGTTTTTCAGATGATGAGCTCAGAGAAAAATCAAATTTTGTTTAAAAACGTAACGCTAAATTTAAAAGGTGGTGTAAATTTTACTCAATATAAATTTGCAAATTTAATTTTAAATTTAAGAAATGGCTAGCGGATCAAATTTGCGCGGGTTATTTTGAGTAAATTTGAGTTAAAGTAGAGCTATAAATTTAAGTTGGTTAAATGGCAAAGACGTAAGGTTTAAAAGCTAAATTTGACGAAAAAGCCTTCAAATTTAGCCCAAAAACGTCAAATTTAAAACCTCTTAAAACGAAAATAAATTTAAAAATTTCTTCGCGCGTTCGCTTTTTGGATGCGTGAAAAACGCCTCCGGCTCGCTCTCCTCGACGATTTTGCCCTCATCCATAAAGACGATGCGATTTGCCACCGAGCGAGCAAATCCCATCTCGTGAGTCACGATTAGCATCGTCATGCCCTCTTTGGCGAGATTTATGACGACATCTAGCACCTCGCGTACGATCTCTGGATCCAGCGAGGCCGTTATCTCGTCAAATAGCATGATCTCGGGCCTCATGCAAAGCGCGCGCACGATAGCGATGCGTTGCTTTTGCCCGCCGCTAAGCTCCTTTGGATAGGCGTATTTTTTGTGTTTTAGGCCTACTTTTTCTAGCCATGCCTCGGCCTCTTTTTCGACCTCTTCGCGGCTTCTTTTTTGTGCTTTTACCGGGCCTAGCACGATATTTTCGATGACGTTCATATGGTCAAACAGCTCGTAGTTTTGAAAAACCATGCCAACTTTTTGGCGGATTTTGATCCAGTCTTTGTAGTCTTTATCGATCTTTTCGCCGGCTATCTCTATCTGCCCGCCGTCAAATGGCTCAAGGCCGTTTATGCAGCGCAGAGTTGTACTTTTACCGCAGCCCGAAGGTCCTAGGATCACGACTACTTCGCCGTTTTTGACGCTAAGGTCGATGCCTTTTAGCACCTGCAAGTCGCCGTAAGATTTGCTTAAATTTGAGAGTTTTAAAATTTCGCTCATTTGATTCCTTATGCCCATCTGTTTTCAAGTATCTTGGATAGTTTTGAGATAGGATAGCAGACGAGAAAATATAATAAAAATATAAAGCCGTATATCCAAAACGGTACGGTCGGGTTGGCGGTTAGGCTCGCTGCTTCGATCGTTTGCTGTCCGACTTTTAGCAGGTCGGGCACGCCGATGAGAGCGACGATCGGGGTGGTTTTGATGATACGGCTTAGCAAATTTACGCCCGCTGGCACCAGGCGGCGCGTGGCTAGCGGGATCACGACGTAAAGATAAATTTGAGCCTTGCTAAGCGCCAAAGCCGCCGCGCTTTCAAACTGATGCCGCGGTATCGAGACGATCGCTCCGCGCACGATATCCATCATCTCAAACACGCCCCACAGGCTAAAGACGATGAGCGAGGCGTTAAATTTGGAAATATCAAGCCCAAAAGCCTTGCTCGCGCCGTAGTAAAACAAAAATAGCCAGACGATTTGGGGCATTATGCGCACGATCTCGAGGCAAATTTTTAGCACGAAAAAGATAAATTTGTTTTTCGAGCTCATAGCCACGCCCAAAAAAGTGCCTAAAACCAGAGAGACGGCGATCGAGATGGCCGAAATCTGCACGCTCATCCACAGCCCCTCGAAAATCAGCCTCTTTAAGACCAGCGGATCGAATAAAATACTAACTCCGTCCAACTCTCATCCTTTTTTCAAGCCAAAATAAGACCAAAGATATCGGCAAAATGATAATCAAATAGCTAACTACGAGCATAAAAAGCGCCTCGTCGGTCATGTAGTAAAGCCCGATGATATCCTTCGTCGCGTAGACTAGGTCGGGCAGGGCGATGATGCTGATGACCGAGGTTTCTTTGATGAGAAAGATGACGTTGGCGGCGATCGAAGGTATCGAAACGCTAAATGCCTGAGGCAAGATAACGTAGCGTAAAATTTGCCCCTGCGTGAGCGCGACGCTAAGCGCGGCCTCGATCTGCGTCTTTTTCACCGCCTCAAAGCCTAGCCTAAAGCTCTCCGCCATATAGCTGCCGCCTAGAAACGCAAGTCCCGCTACTGCGCAGGTAAAGGCACTCAAATTTAACCCGAATTTGCTAAGTCCGTAGTAGAGGAAAAAAAGCTGTATAAGCAGCGGCGTGTTTCTGGAAACCTCGATGTAGCCGTTTACGGCGGGCGTTAGGACCTTGACCTTGTAAAATTTAACCAGCGTGCAAAATATGCCGATAACAAGCGAGAGCAAGATGCCGTAAAGCGAGAGCTTGACTGTGAAAATGCCCGCTTTTACGAACATCGGCGTAAATTCTTTTATAAACTCAAAATCCATAAATTTTTTAGCTTCTTTTTGATAATTTCGCAAGATTGTAGCGAAAGCAAACTAAATTTAAAACTAATTTTGTATGATTTATTTTAAAATTTAAGCTTGCAAAAGGTATCATAACCTCTAAATTTTGATAGAAATTATTTAAATAAAGGACGAATTTGAGAGCGTTTGCAGAGTGGGAAAAACAAGAGCTGATATTTTTATCGCTTCCGCACGAAAACACCGACTGGAAGCCGTATCTAAATGAAATTTTAGACGCTTACGAGAGGCTCGTGGCAGCTATCGTACCGTTTCAAAAGGTCGTTTTGATCTGCCCTAATGAGAGGATTTTTGCGGAGCGATTTGCGAAATTTGATAACGTAGAGTTCGTAAAAATCGATACCGATGATACGTGGATACGCGACTACGGCATGATAGACGTAGAGGACGGCGCTAAGATCGTCAGCTATGATTTTAAATTTAACGCTTGGGGCGGTAAATTTGAAAGCTCGAAAGATAACGCCGTAAATTTGGAGCTAGCTAAGCGTTTTAAAAGCGATTTGCGAAGTATCGATCTCGTGCTTGAGGGCGGCAGTATCGATTTTAACGGGCGCGGCACGCTGCTAACGACGCAGAAGTGCCTACTAAACGACAACCGCAACTCTCATCTAAACAAAGAGCAGATCGAAGCGCGACTTAAGGAGCTTTTCGGCCTTGATCGCGTAGTATGGCTTAAAAACGGCTTTATAAAAGGCGACGACACCGACAGCCACGTCGATACTCTGGCGCGTTTTATCGCTCCTGATACCATCGCCTACGCCTCCTGCGACGATCCAAACGACGAGCATTTTGGCGAGCTTGCCGCGATGAAAAAAGAGCTTGAAAGCACGGGCTTTAAGCTCGTGTCGCTGCCGCTTCCGAAAGCCAAATTTTATGGCGGCAAGAGGCTTGGCTGCACGTATGCGAATTTTATCTTTATAAACAGCGCCGTTATCGTGCCGACGTACAATGATGACAACGATAAAATCGCGCTTGATCGACTCGCACAGGAGCTGCCTAACCATAAGATAATCGGCGTGGATTCGCTCGTTTTCGTGCGTCAAAACGGCTCACTACACTGCTCGAGTCAAAACAAGTATAGCGGTGCGAGCGAAGCGAAGCATGTTTCTAGCGAACAAAGTGAAGCGGAGAATAGATTTTTAGGCGCAAGAAGCGAAAGCGAAATCTAAATGCAACTAAACGACGCTAACATAAAAAGGCAAAATGAAATTTTAGGTCGCAGAGCCGTGATAGTCGCGGGTGCGACGGCGTTTACACTAGCCGTGGTTAAATTTGTCGCGGGTTTGATCGGCGGTTCGGTGGCGGTGCTTAGCTCGGCGATCGATTCGATGCTCGACCTGCTAGTTTCCGCGCTAAATTTCTTCGCCATCCGTAAATCCCAGGCCGCGCCCGATGCTAAATTTAACTTCGGCTACGCCAAGCTAGAAGCGCTTGCGGCGATGTTTGAGGGCGTTTTGATCGTAGGTGCGGGCGCGTTTATACTTTACGAGAGCGTGCGTAAGCTGCAAACGGAGCAAGCGCCCGTAGATACGGCTTTTTCGCTCTATGCGATGGCGCTATCGGTCGCGGTTACTGGGCTACTGGTCGCCTACCTCTCCCGCGTCGCTCGCCGCACGAGAAATTTGATCGTTAGAGCCGATGCGCTGCACTATAAAAGCGACCTTTTTAGCAACCTAGCCGTTATCGCCTCGCTTATCTTGGTCGAATTTACGGGATTTGCCGCGATAGACGCCGTTTTTGGTATAGTGATTAGCGGCTACATCGCCGTTAGCGCGATAAATTTGATGAAAGAAAGCGTAGGCGTGCTGCTTGATAAAGCGCTAGATCCCGAGATAACGGCACAAATCGAAGAGATAATCCGCTCGCGCAAGCAGATAACGAGCTATCACGGACTAGCTACCAGAAAGAGCGCAAACATCTGCTACGTCGCGGTTCATCTAGTCTTTAACCGCGAAATTTCGCTTTACGACGCGCACAAAATTTCAGACGAGATAGAAGCCGCTATCAGGGCTAAATACGGCGAGTTTGAATGGCAGATCACGACGCACCTTGATCCGTGCGACGATCAAAACGGCTCGTGCGAATGCTAAATCAAAGGAAAAATATGAAAATTTTATTCGTTTGTCACGGAAATATCTGCCGCTCGACTATGGCGCAGTCGGTTATGCAAAATTTGAGCGAGAATGCGGGTCTGGCAGAGCGCCTTAGTATCGACTCGCGCGCCACTCACGAGGACGAGATAGGCGAGCCGCCGTATTACGAGACGGTGCGGGTTTTGAAGCAAAACGGCGTGCCCGTGACGCCTCACAAAGCGACCTTGATAACGCAAAAAGATTTTGATAACAGCGACTTTATCTTGATAATGGACGATGAAAATTTAAGGACTTTGAAGCGTAAATTCGGTGCTGAGGCTAAATTTGACGAAAAAGTAAAATTCCTGCTCGAATTTAGCGAAACCTCAAGCGGTAAAATAATCGCCGATCCATACTACACCCGCGATTTTGAGCGGTGCTACGAGGACGTTTCTAGCTCTTGCGCAGGGCTGCTTGAAAGGCTGAAGCAAATTTTATAAGCCGGCCGGAGCGGCAAATTTAGCTTGCCGGCCGGCCGTTCAAGCCCTAATTTATCCCCGCTTTGATATAATTTTGAAATTTTAAATCGTAAGGAAAAATATGAAAGTAGCGCTAATCCAACAAAAATTTCACGGCACCAAAGACGCGACCGTGCAAAGGACGCTCGAGCTCGTGCGCGAAGCTAGCGGCGGCGGGGCGGAGCTAGTCGTGCTTCAGGAACTTCACCAGACGCAGTATTTTTGCCAGAGTGAGGAGACGAGGTTTTTTGATCTTGCCGAGGGCTGGGAAAACGACGTCAAATTTTGGGGCGAGGTGGCACGGCAAAACGGCGTCGTGCTCGTTACTTCGCTCTTTGAAAAGCGCGCGGACGGGCTGTATCACAACACCGCGTTCGTCTTTGAAAAAGATGGCAGCGTAGCTGGCAAATACCGCAAAATGCACATCCCCGACGACCCGGGCTTTTACGAGAAATTTTACTTTACTCCGGGCGACATTGGCTTTGAGCCGATCGATACGAGCGTAGGCAGGCTCGGACTTTTGGTGTGCTGGGATCAGTGGTATCCCGAGGCTGCGCGCCTCATGGCTCTGCGCGGCGCGAAGCTACTCATTTATCCGACCGCGATCGGCTGGTTCGAGAGCGACGAAGAGGCGGAAAAATCGCGTCAGCTAGAGGCGTGGGTCGCCGTGCAGCGCGGGCATGCGGTCGCAAACGGCCTGCCCGTGATCGCCGTAAATCGCGTTGGCTTTGAAAAGGACGAGAGCGGCGTGACGGATGGGATCAAATTTTGGGGCAACAGCTTTGTTTTCGGCGCGCAGGGCGAGGAGCTTTTCCGCGCCGATAGCCAGAGCGAGCTGTGCCGAATCGTCGAGATAGATATGACCAGAAGCGAGGAAGTGCGCAGGATTTGGCCGTTTTTGAGAGATAGAAGGATAGATGCGTACTCAAATTTAACAAAAAGATTTATTGATTAAGGCTCGTCTTTTGAGCGTCTTTGAATGAGTTTGAAATTTTCGCCCTGCGGCAGACTACATGTCTAGCCTTGGGACGAAAATTTCCGCACAACATTCAAATCCATCTCAAAACAAGCATACCGTTTTTACGGAGCGAAATATTTCTATAAAATACTGCGCCTTATTTTTTACGGCTTGTCTCGCGAGCGCTTTTCCGAGATTTTTGCTTCGTCACACTCGCAACTGCAAGCAGAACGCAAAATTTTGGCTTGATGAACTACGTGTTCTATCTTCGCCAAAATTTTACCGCACAACCCCAAAAATCATCTCACGATACTTCGCCTTATCGTTTTACGCTCAAATTTGAAGTCAAATTTACAAATTTGAGTCACCGAGACCTGCACCCTGAAAATGCTAAATTTAAAATTTGCGGTGCGGCAGCACCAGATAAAACTGCGCATAGCGCAGCAACTTCTCACGTGCAGTGGGGTTAGAGAGGGCTTGGGAGAGGAAGGGGCGACGCTTCGTAAGTAGAATCCCCTTCCTCTCCCGAAAAAAAGGGAACTCTTTTGCTTCAGCTTTGCCTCGCCTTGTGCTTAGCTGCACTTTGTTTGCTACTGTTAGGACGCACTCTCTTTGAGAGCTGCAAGCAGAGCGCCATTCAAGCCCCCACCCCCTTTACAATAAAGCAAAAAACCAACCTCAAACGGTTGTTTTTTGCGCAAATAAATCCAACTCACAACCCCAATTTAGCATCTTAAAGCTGCGGGTTTGGCTAAGTGAAATTTACAAATTTACCGCCCATCAAAACAACCGATTTATCAAAAAATCAGCCGAATTTAATTAATATTGCAAAATCGAAACAAAAATCAGGATAAAAAATGAACGAAAATTTGATAGCTTACGCCGCGGCGTATCTGCTAGGCGGTATCCCCTCGGGCGTTATTTTGGCTTATATCTTTGGCGGAGTGAATATCAGAAGCGAAGGTAGCGGCAGCATCGGCGCGACCAACGTCTTGCGCGTGCTAAAGCAAAAAGATCCCAAACTCGCTAAAAAAATCGCTATTTTGACCGTCGTTTGCGACGTTTTAAAGGGCGTTTTGCCGATACTGATCGCGAAATTTTTAGGCCTAGCCCCAGCGACGCTTTGGGCGATGGCGGTACTTTCGGTGCTCGGACACTGCTACTCGCCGTTTTTAAAATTTGAAGGCGGAAAGGGCATAGCCACGGGAGCTGGCGTTTTGGCGGTCTTTTTGCCGCTTGAGATTGTTATCGCGCTCGGGGTTTGGTTTGTCGTGGGCAAACTGCTTAAAATCTCTTCGCTTGCCTCGCTAGCCGCGCTTGCGGCGTTTATCGTAGCGACTTTTGCGTTGCAGTCGCAGATTCCTGACATCGACTCCTATGCGCCGATATTTTTGATCGCGTTTTTGGTCGTTTACAAGCACCTGCCAAACATCAAACGCCTGATAACCGGGCAAGAAAAGCGCGTCATTTGACGACGATTATCAAAGATTACGAATTTAGCACGATCATCGGACTGCTTGATTTTGAGCGCGTGACGCCGCAGAAGGTAAGAGTGAGCGCGGAATTTCAAAGCGGCGAGTTTATAGACTACGTGGAAATGATAAATTTTATTGAGGAAATTTACGCGCGGGAGAAATTCGGCACCGTGGAGAGCTCGCTTGAAATTTGCGCGAAAAAGTTGAAGGAAAAATTTAGCTCGCTTAGCTTTTTAAAAATGGAAATTTTAAAAATCGAGATCGTCAAAAATGCTACGGTAGGCGCAAGGGCTGAGTTTAAATATTAAATTTTTTTTAAAGTATCTTGAAATTTCGCTTAATTTATGATACAATCGCGTCAAATTTCATAGAAGGAAAAAAATGAGAATTTTAATAGTTGAAGACGAGGTAACTCTAAACAAAACCATCGCCGAGGGCTTGCAGGAGTTTGGTTATCAAACCGACAGCTCGGAGAATTTCAAGGATGCCGAGTATTATATCGGTATTAGAAATTACGACTTGGTTTTGACTGACTGGATGCTACCTGACGGAGATGGCGTGGATCTAATCAACATAATAAAACATAAATCTCCGCGCACCGCCGTCGTCGTAATATCGGCAAAAGACGATAAAGAAAGCGAAGTAAAAGCCTTTAGAATCGGTGCGGACGATTACATCAAAAAGCCGTTTGATTTTGACGTTTTAGTCGCTAGGATCGAGGCTCGCTTGCGTTTTGGCGGTACTAACGTCATCAAGATAGACGATCTAATCATCGATCCGGACGAAGAAAAAATCACCTATCTAGGCCAAGATATCGAACTAAAAGGCAAACCGTTTGAAGTATTAACTCACCTTGCGCGTCACAGCGACCAGATCGTTAGCAAAGAGCAGCTGCTAGATGCGATCTGGGAGGAGCCTGAGCTAGTAACTCCAAACGTCATCGAAGTAGCGATAAATCAAATCCGCCAAAAAATGGATAAGCCGCTAAACATCTCGACTATCGAGACGGTCAGAAGACGCGGGTATAGATTTTGCTTTCCCAAAAAAGCCTAAGACTTAGGTTTATAGCGCAATTAGCATCGGCTTCTACGATGCTAATTCTCATCATCTCCGTCCTTTTATATCAGTATATCAAGGTTACGATTTACGAAAATATCTCCCAATCGCTCGCTTACGAAGCTAAAATTTTATCTACGAGCGCGAATTTAGCTAGACTTGAAAATCCTTTCGAGTATTCCACGCTAAACGATAGCCCCACGCGCGTTAAGCTTGTAAAAGGCGAAACGAAAGCGCCTTATTTTATAACCGAGAGCCTGGGTAAAAAGAGCTATCTAACCCTGTTTTATCCCTATACTCAGGATGATAGCATCGCGCTAACTAAAGAAACTACGCAGCAAAGCAAGCTCATAGATCAAATTTTAATCGATATCATCGTCGTAAACGCCACTTCTATTTTGTTAGTGCTTTTTTATGCGCTATTTTTGTCGCGCATGCTACTGGTGCCGATTAAAATTTTAAGTAAAAAAATGACGAATTTAAACGAGAGATTTTTGCAGGCGATCAGCCTTGAGGAGCTACCGCCCGAGTTTAAACCGCTAGGCAAAAGCTTAAACCGCCTAATCGAGCGGATTCAGACTTTCGTGCTTTATCAAAAGGAGCTATTCGTCGGCGTCGCGCACGAGTTAAAAACGCCGCTTGCGGTAATGAAAACAAAAAACGAGGTCACGCTGATAAAGCCGCGCGAGAGCGAAAAATATATAGAAACGCTCAAAAATAACAACGAAGCCATCGATCATATGAATAAAATGATCGGGTCTATTTTGGAAATCGGGCGGCAGGAGGGCGCGCAGTTTGAGGAGGCCGTGCCTACCGACGTCATCGAGTTTTTGAAGCAGTCGGCGAATAATTTTAAAATTTTAGCCCGCGGCGAAGGCAAGGATATAGCGACACAGTTTGCGCCCTCTAGCCTAAAAATGACTCTTCAAACGACGCTTTTGACGCATGTTATCCAAAATTTCGTTCAAAATGCGATCAAATTTTCCCCCGTCGGCTCGGTCGTTACGCTACGATCTTTCCTAAACGACGGCGAGTTTATGATTGAGGTCGTAGATGAGGGCTGCGGCATCGACGAGAGCAAGGATCTTTTTGCGCCGTTTAAGCGCTTCGGCGATAAAAGCGGAGCTGGACTCGGGCTATTTTTGGCCAAGGGCGCGGCGCAGGCTCTAGGCGGAACCGTATCTATCAAAAACCGCACGGACGGTCATAGCGGCGCAGTTTCGACCCTACGGCTACCGATAAATAAAACAAACAAAGGCAGATAAATGGCAAAACGAACCGCCGTCATAGACTTAGGCTCAAATTCGATGCGAATGGTAATATTTGACAAAAGCTCGCGTTATGCTTTTAGCGTCGTGGGCGAGTTTAAGATGAAGGTGCGCCTAGGCGAGGGCGCTTACGAAAACGGCGGCGCGATCGGCGAGAGGTCTATGCAAAAGGCTTTCGAGGCTTTTAGCGAATTTAAAAATATCGCCAAGGCCTACAAATGCGCAAAAATCTTTGCTATGGGCACCTCGGCTCTGCGCGACGCGCCTAATGCGGGCGAGCTAATATCGCTCGTGCGTCGCGAGCTAGGACTAAATTTAAAGGTCGTTAGCGGCAAAGACGAGGCGGTTTACGGCGGCGTGGCGGCTCTAAATTTGCTTGAGCCGCTAGAGGAGTTCGTCACGCTTGATATCGGCGGAGGCTCTGCCGAGCTAGCGCTTGTTAGCGGCGGCAAGATAATAGACGCCGCGTCTTTAAATTTGGGCACAGTGCGGCTAAAGGAGCTATTTTTTGATAAAAAAAATCTAAGCGCCGCGCAGCCGTTTATCAAAGATGCACTAAAAAGCTTGCCTAAAAATTTCAAAAGCAAAAACCTAGTCGCCATCGGCGGCAGCCTGCGCGCGATATCTTCAGCGATAATGTCGGCGCAAAATTATCCTCTAAAAACGGTGCATAATTTTGCTTATAAACTGCAAAATCACAAGAACTTTATCGAGAGTATCTCGCAAGCAAGCGTGCTGGAGCTTGGGAAATTCGGCATCAAAAAAGATCGCTTCGATACGATTAGAGAGGGCGCGCTCATCTTTTTAAGCGCGGCCGAGACTTTAGGCGCGCAAAATATCTACACTAGCGGCGCGGGCTTTAGAGAGGGCGTATTTTTAAGCGATATTTTGCGTCCAACTCGAAAATTTCCGCCTAATTTTAACCCGAGTGTGAGGAGTTTGCAGGATAGGTTTTTACTCGGCGAGAACAAAACTATCGTAAAATACGCTAAAGATATTTTTGCCGGGCTAGAGCCGTTGCATGAGCTTGGCGGGCGATACGAGAGCGAGCTGGCGGTCGCGGCTAAGCTACATGACGTGGCGCAGTGTTTGGGATTTTACGGCGAGCACGCTAGCTCGGCGTTTTTCGTGTTAAATGCGCTAAACTACGGCTTTTCGCATGCGCAAAAATGCCTTATAGCCGCAATCATAGCCCAAAACGGCAAAAAAAGCTCGAGCGAATTTGAACGGTTTAAGGATCTGCTACCTAGCGAAAGCGTCGTGCGTTGGTTAAGCTTTATCCTAGCTTTAGCCAAAAACCTAGACGTAAACCGCGCGCACAAAAAGCTAGAGTTTGAGTTTATAAACCATACTTTGCAAATTTACGGCGCTAAGGAGCTGTTTATGGCGAAGGAAAATATTAAAAAGATGACTAAGCCGGATACTTTTGCTATTTGTTTTGCGTGAAATTTGAAGGAATAATTTGATGAAATATGCGCTAAATTTCATCAAATTTTATAGGCACTAGACGAAATTTAGTCTATACTCGCCTTATCTTTATATGCGTCCAGAGGTTGGCGGTTTTCGATGTAGGCGTTTAGTTTTTTCTGATTTTCTTCAAAAAAGTTCTGGAAGTCCTGCTCGTTCGTCATCTTTTCTTCGCCGAATTTATCCAAAAGTACGTTTGAAGCGCCCGTTAGCACTAGATAGCGTCTGTCAAGGTGCTGAAAAAGTACGACTTTATTGACGCCGTCAAGCGGTTTTTCGTAGATTATCTCCACCTCTTCGTCTTTTTTTACCCTTTCAAACCAGTCGTTTTTTTGCTTTGTTTTAAATGCGTTTTGCTTGTTTTTTAGTTTTGTTTTGACGAATAAAAGCGCGAGCAAAAGTAGCGCCAAAACGCCTAAAACGGAATAGTATCTATAATCTACCATATCGCTCATACTCTGCGTCATAAAATTTACGTCGCCGCTTTGCGGGGCTAAATTTAAGCTAGGGCTTTGAGCCGACGCGTTCAAATTTGAGCCGTTTTGCTCACCGGATAAATTTGACGCTTCGGTTATATTTTCTTTAGTTTCTTGCGAGGATATGGCGGTTGTGGCGGGCGAATTTATCGTAGCTTGGGGCGTTACTCGCACGCGCAGGCCAAAGCCGTCGGTGGTCTTTGACGCGCTAACGGACACTTCGGTCGCACTCTTTATCACGAGGGCTAAATTTTGCCCTCTGGGCTCAAACAAAAGCTCTTGCAGTATGCTTGAGTTTACGCTTTTTTCAATGCTCTGATCGTTTTGCAGGTCTTTAAAGAGTAGGGTTATCGCGCCGTCTTTGCGCTCTTGCAGGATAGTCCCGCTATAAGGCGCGTCAAAACTAAGCATGATATCGACGCGGTCGCTACGCTCGTAAATGTTGTAAGTAGATAAATTTGACCCCCAAAGCGCGACGAAAAACAGCAAAAGCGCGGCGAAAATCCTCATAGCTGCTCTCGTTTAAAGTACTGGATGACGGATTTTGAGTCTAGGATTTCGTTTATCCTGATGGCAAGGTTTTTTTCGTAAACCATCACTTCGCCCTTACCGAAAATTCGGTTGTTTATAAAAAGCTCCACGCTCTCGCCGGCAGGCTTTTCTAGGTCGATTACAGAGCCAACCTCGAGCTTTAAGAGCTGCTTTACGCTAATAGTCGTGGTACCCAGCTCCGAGATAAAATCCACTCCGATATCCATCAGCTCGTCATAGCTTTTAAAAAGCCCGCCGCGCTCTTGCAACATCTCCTGAACCCCTTGCAGCGCCGTTTCTACGGCGGTTACTTCTTGTAGTTCTTCGCTCATCCCTTTTTATATCCTATTTGAAATGTTCTATTTTTGATTTTATAGACGCGTTTATCGTCTAGTTTGACGTGAAAGCTCGTCCTGCCTAGATACTCCGGAGTGCCTAGTTTATAGGCATTTGCTTCGCGTTCGTTGAGTAGATTTTTGGCGTATCCGATTGCGAGATTTGCTACTTCTTTACAGATGTCGCTTAGCTCGTCTTCGGCTAGCTTATCGACGCCAAGAAGCACACTAGCAAAGCGATTTAGCGTATCTTTTTTAAAATAAAGATAAAAGTGAAACTCCTCTTTGCCCTTAAAAATCGGCAAGCTCGAGCCGTAAAATTCGCCCTCCGCGCTTTTTGCGCTCTCTACCTTGTAGCCCAGAGTGTCCTCGCACAGATGCTTGATCCCAAGCTCCGCAACGTCCATCATCGCGTCGTCCTTTAAACGAAATTTTTTGATTATACTTAAATTTAACGCAAACGCGGCTAAATTTAAAAAAGTTTATTGATTTGCTTTATCAGCTCTTCGCCCTCAAATTTGGCCGTGAGCTTTACTATCTCGGTACCGATTATCGCGCCGTCGGCGTAGGTTTTTACCTCGTCGGCGTCGTTTTTGTTTTTCACGCCAAAGCCCACCGCGACGGGCAGATCGCTTCTTTTTTTTAGACCCTCTACGAGCGCCTTTAGCCTCTCCTCGCTGGCTCGCTGCGAGCCGCTCACGCCGATAGCGCCGAGCGCATAGATAAAGCCCGAGCCGAATTTTAAAATTTTGTCCGCGCGGTTTTGCGAGGTGACGCTGATTAGCGGGATGAGATCAAGATCAAATTTAGCGCACAGCCCCGCTACCTCCTCGCTCTCCTCAAACGGCAGATCTGGGATGATGAAGCCCGCGATACCGACTTCTTTTGAGCGAGCGATAAACTTCTCTACGCCGTAAGCAAACACGATGTTAAAATACACGAGAAAAACGACGGGTTTATTTATCTTGCCTTTGCACTCTTCTAGCATGGAAAATATCGCGTCCGTATTTACGCCCTTTGCAGCGGTTTCAAAGCTAGCCTGTGCGATGAGTTTGCCGTCTGCTAGTGGATCGGAGTATGGGATGCCAAGCTCAAGTAGATCTAGGTAGCTGCCGTCTAAATTTAATAAAAACTCCTTCGTCGCCTTGGCGCTAGGATATCCGGCCACGACGTAGCCGATGTTTGCTTTTTTACCCGCGAACGCGTCTTTTACCTTAGCCATAAATTTTTCCTTTCTCGTAGCTCATC
>CAUSIL010000025.1:0-14572 GCA_963531395.1 uncultured Campylobacter sp. | reverse complement strand
TAACCGCGACGACTTCGCAAACGCCGAAGCCTACAGCGTGTTTAATAGGAGTTACAAAAAGAAGTAAAAGCAAGCGGTAGAGCCACCTTCCTCTACACAGGGAAACCCCGGACAGGCTATGCTGGGTCGTTATTGTTTTTGACCGTTCGCTTGCTTTACGGGAAAGCCTTAAGACGTTCGACGCTAAGGCTTTATTCTAAGACGGCTCCCTTAGAGACCCTTTACTAAAATAGGCGGTGAGACCACCCACACCCTCACACGGACGAACAACGCAGCATAAAACTACGCGCCGAACGGGGCGGTAATGCTTTGCTAAGAAGCTGGGGTGTTTCACTTTCGCTCAACCCTTTCGCCTATTTGCGGATTTATTATGCCATATTTTTACCAAATTTTACTAAAGGCGTTAAAAATTGAACGCTACAACACAGCAAAAACGCTTAAATTTAGCGCGATTAAGCCGTATTTAGCGCATACGGACGAACGAAAAAACGAACGCTAATCAAATCCTAAGCCCCGAGCGGTTAAAATAGGAGAGGATTTTAAAACAAAGGCTAGGATATGCAAACTCTAACCATACGAACGGATAACGCCGATTTCATAGAAAAGGCGAGAGAGATATTAATCACGCTAGCCAAATTTGACGGCGTGAAGCTAAGCCTAAGCGATGAAGCTAAATATCAATCGCGCTTTAGCGAATATGAAGCCGACATTGAAGCGATCAGGCGCGGAGAGCTTGAAACCTATCCGCTAGAGGGAATACGCGACGAGATAGCCAAATGGTAATTAAGCGAACGGCTCGCTTTAACCGCGAGCTAAGGGTTGTATTTGACTTTATCGCAAAAGATAGCCCAAACAGAGCGCAGGGTTTTGTCGGTAAGCTACTGGACGCCGTGGAGCTTTTGGAGGATAATCCGCACTTAGGACGAGCGATAGCGGACGACAAAAGAGAGCTAATCGCCAAAGGTTATGTAATACCCTACTTGATCGACAAAGACGCCATTAAACTTTTAGGCATTTACAAAGCCAACGAGTGGCAAGCGTGAAACAGATAAAAACGGCTTTTGTTTCACATTTTAACCTTAATTAAGTTTCGAGCCAAAAAGTCGTGAAACATACCCAATTCTTAAGAAAATTTAGCCGTTTAAGCGTTTTAAACTTAAAAACGGCAAATGCTTAAATCTCAAAGTGCCTATTTTAGGGCATACCCACGTTTTTGTATTGAAAAGTAAAGTTTTCATTAGCATTTTTTAGAGCTTTAAAAACTGAATAATCCAGAAAGTATTTTAAAAATATTTTTCGCATTTTTTTAATATAAATAGCGTATTATCAGGCTTTCAAAGGACATCGTCAAGTCGCCTCTAACCACCATTTCTTTTTAGATCCCAATTTTATCGATATTTTGAAGCTTTAAGGTTTCGTTGAGCGTTATGTATTGGCAATACTTCTATTTTTAGAGCTAGAACTATATTATAAAAATAGATGATAAGCCTAGAATATCTTAGTCTCAATTAAACCCAAGCTAATTCTTAGCCGCTATTTTGCCTTTCTATACACGTAACGTATTATATGAATTTCGGAAGGATGGGATACACTCTTTGATAGAAACGTCGCTTCGTAAGTGCTTTGATTATTTCATATACTGCTATTATATATCTAAACTCTACCTCTCTATGTTCATAGTTATGCCTTAAAAACCACAAATGCAACTAAATCAAAATGTACTCCTTTAGATGAAAGCAAGAAATTTGCTTTTACTTAGCTTTTATGCGGTCATCATTACGCTATACTTTGATCTATATTTAGCATAACGCCATCTGTTTACAATAATAAAGCAAATCACAACTTCTTATGCTTAGCTTCACTTTGTTTGATACTAATAGGACGAACTTTCTTTGAGAAAAACTCATTTAGAAGTTTTTAGCTTATATAAGCCTTGTGTTATAGTAGTAGATGGTGACCCATACGAGACTCGAACTCGTGTTACCAACGTGAGAGGCTGGTGTCCTAACCGCTAGACGAATGGGCCGACAAAGAATACAAAACGTAAATTGGAATTATAACCAAATAAACTTAAACTAAGATTGTTTGAGGCGCTTACGATTACTATAAAAGAATAATATGCTTTTGACATATACCGCTATCTCTCAAACATTCTAACAGAAACTATGACAAAATATTCTAAAATTTACTGCTCGTTTCTTCATTGTTATTTTATCCAAACCCCGGTTAGCTACGCTAGTAGATACGTCTAAATTTGCATATCTCTCGCCGCTACTTACTCAAAAAGCCTAAAAACGGACGAAGTAAAGGCTAAAGATAGCCCGCTTCGTCCGCAAAAATCATCAAATTTAGCCTACTTTGACGCTATTAGTGTTTACGATATTGTGCTCAAAGCCAAGTTGTTCTTTGCTAAGTCCTAGCGCAAGGCCCACTAGCTGCGAGAGGTGGATGATAGGCACTCTGGCATCGGAGTTTTGCGCGTCTTGATAACGCTCCTGATAGATATCAAGCTGCATCTGGCAGAGCGGGCACGGCGTAACGATGCAGTCCGCGCCGTTTTCGTCTGCGTTATTTACTATTTGGCTGGACATTTTTTGTACAGATTTTACGGCCGGATAGCTTGCGTGGAAACCGCAGCAGTCAAGTCTCTTCTCAAACGGTACTATTTTAGCGCCAAGAGCTTCTACGACAGTTTCAAAGCTTTTTGGATTTACCGAGCTTTCGCGGTTTTGGGTGGCTTTTTCGGGGCGCAAGCTATGGCAACCGTAAAATAGCGCGACCTTTAAATTTGAAAGCGGCTTAACGACTTTAGCCCTTAGAGTTTCTACGTTTTGATAAAGCACCCAAAGCAGACTGGTTACCTCCGTAGTGCCTTGATACTGCATGTTGCCCTTGGCTAGGAAGGCATTTATCCTATCTTTTTGACCGCGGTCAAGCGCCGTTTTGGCTCTCGTTAGCGTAAGGAAACAAGTGCTGCACGTAGTTAGCACGGGCATATTCATGCCCTCAGCCAGGGCCAAATTTCTAGCGTTAGCTACCAGCGTAGCGATAGGATCGACGTCTTGAGCTTGCGTGGCGCCGCAGCAGCTCCAGCCTTTGATCTCGTGTAGTTTTATGCCCAGTATCGGCGCGATGGCTTCCAGCGAGATTTTAGATTCTTTTGCCGCTTGACTTAGGACGCATCCCGGGAAAAAAGCAAATTCGTTTTGTGCGCTCATCTTTTACTCCTTATCCGCGGCGGCGCGCGCGGCTTTTATCATTTCTACCAAATCTTTATGACCCTCGATGTCCTCTTCGCCAAATATATGCAAAGGATTCATCTTTCCTGCACCCATCAGTTTTAGCGCGATATCCGTTTTGCTTACGGCCATGGCGCCTTCGCTTCTAAGGGCGAGTAAAATTTCATTTAGCCTGCCCGAGCCCTCGACCAGGTCGGTAAGGAAAGCGTTAGCGTGATCCGGGCCTTCGCCGGTATTTATGCCTTGTTTTTGCGTAAAGACTCTAAGCGCTGCTATATCGTCGGCCGCACTGATGCCTTTAGGGCAGCGGTCGGCGCACTCTTGGCAGTGCACGCAGTTCCACAGACCGCCTAAAACCGCGGCCTTGGCGTGCAGCATCGGGTCTTTACCCCTAGAGTCAAACGTCGCTCTGTGCGCGTGAGTGAAAACAAAAGGCTCCATATAGTCACTTCTATCGGCAGTTAGTTTGCTACACTCCGACGCGCAGCATCCGCATAGGATGCAGTCCCACTGCTTTTGGATTTTGTCGTACTCGGCCTGCGTTTGTTTACAGCCTTTTTCGGCAGAAAACTCATCCTTAGGGATAAAGGTCGGGCGGATTTTTCTTAAATTTTCGATAGAAGGCTCCCAGTCTACGACGAGATCGGAGATCACTCTAAAATTTGCTAGCGGGGAGATCGTTATGACCTCGGGATTGTCGTATGTCGCTAGCAGCTCTTCCATCTTTTCGTCGCAAGCTAGCACCGAATGACCGTTTACCCTCACGCCGCAAGCGCCGCAGATAGCCGATCGGCAAGATGCGGTGAAATTTAACGTCGCGTCCAAATTTTGCTTTATAAATAGCAAGAGCGATAGCAAAGTCTTGCCCTCTATATCTTTTTTATCCACGACGTAGGCTTGTTTGTAGTGTTGCGTACCGTCGTATCTGTCGATGATTATTTTCATTGCGGTTTCCTTCCGTCAAGCGAGAATTCCGTGACTATGACATTTTTATAACCAAGCTCTAGCTTGCCGTCGTTTAGCGTCACGATGCTATGTTTTAAGAAATTTACGTCGTCTCGTTTAGGGTAGTCCTCCCTAGTGTGAGCGCCTCTGCTCTCCAGCCTTTTGCGCGCGGCCAAACAGGCGCAGCGAGATAGCAGGATCAAATTTCCCAGCTCCACATAGTCGGTAAAGGCCGTATTCATAACCGGATTTGCGTTTGGTACGCTTAGTTTATCGTAGCGAGCTTGTATATCCTCTAGCGCTTTTTCTAGGACATCTAGCTTGTCCTGGGTTCTAAAGATACCCATATTATCCCAGTTTTGTTTGCCTAGCTCCTCGCGCAGGAGATACATTTCGTTTGCTTCGCCTTTGCCGTTTGCGACTTTTTTAAATTTCTCTCGCCATTTTTTAGCTAGCTCTTCGGTGTTTTTGCCGCTACCGAAACTAGCCGTTTTGGCATACGCGCTAGCTCCCTTGCCGGCTAGCTGACCCGTTACTACCGCGTCTGATAGCGAATTTCCTCCGAGACGATTAGCTCCGTGGATAGAGACGCACGATGCCTCGCCGCCCACGTAAAGACCTGGCATCTTCGTGCTCATATCGTCAAATTTATCCACCTCTATGCCGCCCATCGAGTAGTGCGCGGTAGGGCGGATTGGCACCGGCTGCTCTACTAGGTCTAAATTTTCAAAAAGCAGTGCGGTGTGTCTGATTTTAGGCAGTTTTTTCATTATGGTTTCTTTACCCAGATGCCTAACGTCGATGAGTACGTATGAGCCTAGTCCCTCGCCGTAGCCGCGCCCCTCGCGGATCTCGGTCTCGATGGCGCGAGCCACTACGTCGCGAGGAGCTAGCTCCATCTTCTCGTGATAGTTTTTCATAAATCTCTCACCCTTGTTGTTTAGCAGATATCCGCCCTCGCCGCGAGCCGCCTCCGTGATGAGGGTGCCGCCGTTTGCCACGCCGGTCGGGTGAAACTGTATCATCTCGGGGTCTTCAAACCCAAGCCCCGCTCGCACCGCAGCCGCTACGCCATCGCCGGTGGCGATGTATGGCACCGAGGTTCTGTTGTAAAATATCCTCGTATATCCGCCGGTCGCCACCACGAGAGCCTTACAAAGTACGGGAGTGATATCGCCGGTTTGTAGGTTTCGTAGCACGACGCCCTCGCATTTACCGTCCTCTACGCCGATATCTAGCAGCTCGTAGTCCATCAGAAATTTAACGTCGTTGCTAACCGCCTCGTCAAAGCAGGCATGCATAACTATGTGACCGGTCTTATCCGCCGAATAGTTACATCTGCGTTTTGAGGCGCCGCCCATCATCCTTTGCGCTACGCCGCCCGGTACGTCGCCTTTTTTAGCGTCTACGCCGCCGCTTGGATTTCTGGAAAATAGCGTGCCGATATAGTCCATCTCGGCTATCGCTTTGCCGGCTAGCTCGCAAAATTTGATCGCCGCGTCTTGATCTACTAGATATGCGCCGCCCTTAACAGTGTCGTAGGCGTGCAGCTTATACGAGTCGCCGTCAGAAAAATTCGTCACGCCGTTTATGCCGCCCTCGGCCATACAGGTGGCGTTTCTTGAGGGCATCATTTTAGTAGCTACGATGACGCTAAGCTCCGGGGCGGCTTTTCTAGCGGCGACCGCTGCGCGCAGTCCGGCGCCGCCCGAGCCGATGATAAGAATATCGCAAGAAGGAAGCCCGTTAGCTTTACCGCTAAAAGCCTCTTTTTTAGAAGCTTTTTTATCAGGCTTTTTGTCGTCGCAGCCGCTAAGCGTCAAAGCTCCGACGCCGATACAGGCTCCTTGCAAAAACCTTCTTCTGGATAAATTTTCGTTCATTTGGTATCCTTTGTTTAAACTCAAAATTTCGCCGAAATTTGAGTTTATTATTACAAGCCTTTATCACTCAGATAAAGACGCCTTAACCTTGTACCTTTCTGAGACGGAATTATAATACTTTTTTTTTAAAAAAATATTAATATTACACCATTTATAAACTAAAACTTTAGAAATATTTTATCATCTAGGCATAAATTTTGAAATCAAATTTCAATCGCATACCAAATGCCTAGTCGTAGATTATACCACGATTTTGATATTTTCGGCTGAAATTCGTAAATTTACATAAATGCGGCTTTGCCGATATTAAATCAGATAAATTTGCTCTTATTGGCATTATAAATCGACTAAAAACCAAGATTTAAAGCATTTGATAAATTTGCTCTTTCGTATTTTGCCCGGTTTTATTTAAGCAAATAAGAAGAATATCACATAAATATCACAAAACTCTAGTTTTTTAAATTTAAGCAGTTTTTTTATACAATCGTTTAAATTTAAAACCGCGGAAAATAATATGAAATTTACCCCCAAAACCTTGCCTTTCGTAGAATTTATCGCTCTCATGGCGCTTTTAACCTCGCTTGGAGCGATGAGCACCGACGCGATGCTGCCAGCACTCATGCAAATCGGCCTAGACCTTGGCGTGACTCAGATAAACCAAACCCAGCTAGTCATCTCCTCGATGTTTGCGGGCTTTGCCGTCGGGCAGATATTTTACGGGCCGCTTAGCGACTTTATCGGGCGACGAAACGCTGTGCTGCTCGCGCTTGCGATATTTACGGCTAGCTCCTTTATTTCAGTCGTCACGAGCGATTTTACCGCACTTTTAGCAAGCAGATTTTTCCAGGGGCTAGGCGCTGCGGGCCCTAGGATCATCGCGATGGCGCTTATCCGCGATCTTTACGAGGGGCGCGCGATGGCTCGCGTGATGAGCTTTATCGCGGCCGTCTTCATCATCGTGCCCGCACTAGCTCCCATTATCGGCGGTTTTATCTTTAAAATTTATAATTGGCGCAGCATATTTTTGATGCTTACTTTTATGGGGTTTGCGTGTCTAGCGTGGTTTGGACTGCGTCAGAGCGAGACTCTGCCTGCGCAAAATCGCAATAAATTTAGCCTAAATTTGATAAAACGCGACGCCGCGCAGGTCGTGAAAAACAGTCGTACCGCAGGCTATACGATCGTTTTGGGGCTGATTTTTGGGATGTTTTTGAGCTATATCAGCACCGCTCAGCAGATTTTTGAGGTGAGTTACAAGCTGGGCGACGAGTTTCCTATCTATTTTGCTATAAACGCCCTAGCTCTAGGCGCCGCGTCAATGATAAACGCAAAGCTCGTGATGATCTACGGCATGCGCTACCTCAGCATGCGCGCTATAGGGACGTTTTGCGTCATCGCGGTCGCGTTTTTGCCCGTCGTCGTCGCGTATAACGGAGTGCCGCCGCTGTGGGCTTTTATGGCGTTTTGCATGAGTAGCTTTTTTTGCGTGAGCATACTTTTTGGTAACCTAAACGCGATGGCGATGGAGCCGATGGGTAAGATCGCGGGCATGGCGGCTGCGCTGATCGGCTCGGCTTCGACTCTTATCTCGCTTCCTATCGGAGTTGCGATCGGACAGATGTTTCGGGGCACGCTAACGCCTATGGTTGCGAGCTTTGCGGTTATCGGAGCGGCGGCGTTTGCGCTGCTTTATAGGACTTCAAGGATTTCCGAGGAGTAAATTTACGCAGGCCGGATTTGATCAAATTTGAGCGGTAAATTCGGCCGCCTTTTAGTTTATTTTAAACAACCCCGCCGTCCGCAAAATCGCCTTATAAAGCAAATTTACGCTATCATTGCGCAAATTTAAAGGCAAAATATGAAACCAAAATACAACTTTTTCAAAAACTCCAAATTTGCATTCGAGGGACTTGCCGCGATGCTAAAAAACGAGGCGGCGTTTCGCTTTGAGCTTTACGTTATCCTCCCGCTCGCGCTAGTTTCGCTATTTTTACCCGTTTCCGCCGCACAGCACGCCCTACTGATCGCCGTTTTTGGACTCGTTTTGATCTGCGAGTGCCTAAATACCGCGATCGAAGCGGTAGTGGATCTTGTTTCGCCTGGCTTTCATCCGCTGGCTAAAATCGCCAAAGACTGCGCCTCCGCCGCCGTTTGTCTTTCTATCGGCACGGCTGCGATAACTTGGGCGTGGGCTATTTTTTCGCTAATTTTTTAAGGGCCGGGCGAAATTTGACGGCAAAAACGGTAGCGATTTTGCGATAGTCGGGTCTTAAATTTACGCCGAATTTAACCGTCTACTTTAAAAGCCGCCAAATCCCAAAAATCCGTCGTTTGGCTAGCCAGGCGCGTAAAATTCGGCTAAATTTAACCGCAAAGCCGCGTAAATGCGCCGCCGTTTGCAAACAGACAAAAGAGCAAGCCGCGCAAATTTAACCCGTCTTGCGCCAAAATCGCGCCAAGCGACTAAAGCTTTAAGCTTTTTTTGGATAAAGTTTCGCTCTTATTATCAGTTTAGGAAAACTATGAAGCTACGTATTTCTTGGTTTAAATTTACGCTTTTAAACGCCGTTTTTATAGCCGCGTTAAATTTCGGGCTGTTTAATTTTATTTATTCAAGGCTTAGCTTTGAAGCTCATCCGCTCATGGCCGCAAGCCTGCCGGTTATCTATTTTTCGCTGCTTTGCGCGCTGTTTTCACTCGTTTTTTTGCCCTATCTAGCTAAGCCCGTTAGCATCGCGGCGATCGTGGTTACGTGCGCTAGCAGCTACTTCATGCAAAGCTACGGTATCATAATCGATAGCGAAATGATAAGAAACGTCGCGCAAACGGACGCTGGAGAGGTATTAAGCTTTTTAAATCCAAAACTCGTTTGCTATATGCTATTTCTGGGCGTTTTGCCCTGCCTTTTGGTCGCTTTTACGAGGATCGAGTACGGCGGCGCCAAACGGCATATAAAGATCAAATTTCTAACGTTTATAGGCTTTTTTGCGCTAGCGGCTGGGCTATTTTTTTCGCAGACTAAGTCCATTATCCCGTTTTTTCGCGAAAATAGCTTCATCAGAGCCTACAACCTGCCGTTTTATCCGATTTACGCGACGCAAAAGTATATAAAACTCGAGTTTTTTAAGCCCGAATTTAAACAAATCGGCCTAGACGCTACGATGAGACCGAGCAGCGAGCGGCGACTGATGGTGCTAATCGTCGGCGAAACGGCGCGCGCGAAAAACTATTCGCTAGGCGGATACGCCAAAAACGATACGAATTTTTACACTAAAAACGAGCCAAATTTAGTCTACTTCAGCGACGCTCGCTCTTGCGGAACGGCTACGGCGGTCTCGCTGCCCTGCTTGTTTTCAAAATCGACAAGGAGCGAATACAGTAGCAAAGAATTTAGCCAAAACGCGCTTGATATCTTAAAACGTGTCGGCGTCAAGGTCGTGTGGCTAGGCAACAACTCGGGCAAGTGCAAGGGCGTTTGCGACCGCTTGGACGCCGGCGACGTCGAGTATTTTGACGCGGGATACGATACGAACATGCTGCCATCTCTCAAAAAACGCCTCGAAAATCTCGCGCAAAACGAGATCATCGTCCTGCACCTGCAAGGCTCGCACGGTCCGGCATACTACGCCCGCTATCCGAGCGAATTTCGCAAATTTACCCCGACTTGCGACACGAGCGAGCTTAGCTCCTGCGAGAGCGAGAGCATCGTAAACACCTACGACAACACGCTGCTTTTTACGGATTTTTTTGTTGACGAGGTGATAAAGGCAGTCAAGGACGCGGGCGGCGATAAAAGCGCGGTTTGGTACTTCTCAGATCACGGCGAGAGCCTAGGCGAAAACGGCATCTACCTGCACGGCATGCCCTACGCCATCGCGCCCGAGACGCAAAAACACATCCCGATGATGGCGTACACGAACGATGAAGCGACACTAGCTCGCCTGCGCACGCAAAAAGACGACGCCGTCTCGCACGATAATGTTTTTAGTTCGTTGCTTGGGTTTTTTGGCGTAGAGACAAAAGAATATGACAAAAAACTCGACATCTTTAATTAAGCAATTTTGACGGCTTGTCTTTTTCCGCCATACGTCGTTAGTGGCTCAGTCGGCTTCGGTTACGTATTATATATACGCTCCCTCGCCTCGTTCGCCACTGCCTCGTCTAACGAAAAAATACGGCGCCTTGACTTCTTATATTCAAATTTGAAGCTGAAATTTACAAATTTAACTGTAAATTTGGAAGTAAAGCAACAAGGCGAAGTATCGCGAGATGATTTTAAATGTTTTTGAAGTAAATTTCGTCCCAAGACTAGACATGTAGTCTGTCGCAGGGCGAAATTTACGAAATCATTTAAAAGCGCTCGCGAGACAAGCCGCAAATAGCAAAAGATCAAGCTCTTTGCCAGATTATTTTCCTCCCAAACCCCAGCGCATTATGCGTAAATTTAACCCAACCCAGACTCAAACTATAAAGGCTCGGGTTCATCGCCAAAGCGTAAGGAAAGCGCGCGAAGTAAATTTTTCTCTGCTGCGCGGTCGCGGGAGCGGCTAGAGCGCGAAACTGCACGCCCTCTATCTTGCCTACTATTTTGGTATCGAGCGCTACCGTGCCGGCCACGCAGGGCTCTGCTAAAAACGCCTTCACGTGAGCGCTATCCTTGCCGCCTGCAACGATAAAAGCCAAATTTGCCTCATCAAAGGCGTAAAAGCAGCTCGCGCAGTAGGGCTTGCCGTCGTCTAAAACGGCAAGGCTAAGCAGGTGCATTTTGCGGATAAATTTTAAAATTTTTTCATCCATTTCGTCTGCCTTAAGCGCTAAAAATTTGAGCCAAATTTGCCGACAGCCGGCTAAAATTTAGCGCCAAAAAGCAAGCCAAAATCAGCCAAAAAGCAAAGATAAAAAGCTCGGTTCTGACAAATTTAGCTCCCGCTTTTTCGCGTCTAAGCAAAGCCATCGCAAGCCCCGCCGCAAAGCCGCCGATAAAGCTAAAATAGTGTACCGCCGCGGGCTTAACGAAGCTTGGCAGTTTGCCCGCGAAAAATAGCGAAAATATCGTAAGCGAGATCAAATTTGCCAGCAAAAAATAAAATGCGACGACGGGAATTTGCGGGAAAAATCCGTGCAAAACGAAGCTCAAAACGGTTGCGCTAATGAGCAAAAATACGCGCGCGGCAAAACAGCACATTTTCATCCTTTTTTTGAGTGATTTTAGCGCAAGGGGTATTAAGAAAAAAGAAATTTAGCCGATATAAAGCCAAAAGGACGGCAAAAATCATGAAACTACAAAACTACCAAAGCGCGAGCCTAAACAGCTTTGATTTTAGCTTTAAAACCAGCAGCGGCGACGAGATAAATCTAAAAATGTACGACAACAAAACAGCAGACTACGCTAGCGCTAAAACGGCGGGCGCATCGGCATCCACGCTCACTCTCACACACGAGTACGGCTATAGTTTCTCGTATAAAGGCGACGGGCTAGACGCTCGCGATAAAGAGGAGCTGGCAGCCGCTCTAGAAAAGATAGCGCCTAGCATCGATAAATTTATGAAAAACGTCAAAGAGGGCGAGGATCCTATATTTTCGCGCGTGACGAATCTCGCAAACTCGCTTCGCAAAGAGCTTCCCGAGGTAAAAGACGCAAATCATAAAAATTTTATCGCGGACGGCACGCTAAAGCTTTTTGATAGGCTGATGGAGCAAAATAAAGCGGACGCTAAGCTACTGCAAAACTCCAAAAAGCTCTTTGACGAGCTCATTTCTCAGCTGGATAGCTTTAAATTTTACGTTTAGTTCGCGGTTTAAAAATTTCGCTATAATTCATAAATTTTAAAAATAGGAAAATTTATGAACGCGAATGAAAAAATTACCCAAATGCTAAATCTCCAACAAAGCCTAAACGACGACACCAACGGCATCGGCTGGGAAAACGGCATAAACAAAAACGGCAAACTCATCAACTGGAAACGCTGCATATATATGGAGTGCGCCGAGCTCATAGATAGCTTTGCCTGGAAACACTGGAAGAGCATAAACGCGCCGACCAATGAAGACAATCTGCGCGTCGAGGTCGTGGATATCTGGCACTTTTTGATGAGTTTGATGCTCGAGCAGTACAAGCTAAATAACCTTGGCGATATTGCAAAGCTCTCAAGCGATATCTGCGCTAGCAGCGGCTTTGAGGCGTTTTGCCGCGAGCCGTTTAACGTCGCTGATGAAAACATCTACGAGATCATAAACGACGTCGAAATGCTCATAAATAAATGCTCGGGCTTTGATTATTCGCTCTTTGATCTGCTTAAAATTTACTTCTCGATGAGCCTAAAATGCGGCGTAAATTTAAGCTCGCTTTACGAGTGCTACGTCGGCAAAAACGTCCTAAATCGCTTCCGCCAAGATCACGGCTACAAAGAGGGCGCGTATAAAAAGGTCTGGAACGGCAAGGAGGATAACGCCGTAATGAACGAGATTTTAGCCCGCGGACTAAAAAGCGTGGACGAGATCTACGCCGCGCTCGAGGCCGAGTGCAAAGCGGTAAAATAAATTTGCGGCGTAGCCCGCTAAATTTGATAAATTTAGCCAAAGCCTAGCCAAGACGTTTTTGCGATTTGGCTTGACGCTCGGCGAGGCTAAATTTAGCAGTTTAAGCGGCAATTGCGGACGGGCTAAATTTGAGCGCGGTTTGGCTGCGCTAGCTAAAGCGCCGCCCTTTAATCGGTAAAATTTGCGCCGCTTGCAAGCTCTCGCGCCGTTACCGCCAATACTTGGCTTTGCCGAGTAAAAAATGTGTCAAATTTGAGTAAATTTAGCTAAATTTGCGACCAAATTTAAAGTGGTCAAATTTGACCCAAGCCTCGCCTAAACGCCCTTTCGCCGCATGAGGGCTACAAATTTAGACAAATGGAGATTCGTTGTTCGCTGATATTTTACGCCTTTCGCTAAAGGACCTTTTCACGCCCAAATTTATCGCGCTCTCTATCCTGCCTCTCGTTTTTTCCGCGCTTATTATCGTGGCTATTGCGATGTTTGGCGGCCGCGAACTATACGAGGCGCTAAACGCTGCCGTATCGGGAGAGGCAGGCACTCTGGCCGAGTATCCGATGGCGGCTAAAATCCTTAGCCTAGGCATCGCAAAGTGGCTCATCGGCGCGATATTTTACGCGGTTGGCGCCTATCTGGTCGTCATGCTCTCAATTTTTTGCGCGCTCGCGGTTGCGGGCTTTCTAACTCCTACGATCGCCCGCGAGATAAACCGCAGGCACTACCGCGTGGACGAGGCGCAGCTGGCAAACGTTAGTCTAGCGCGCCAAACGGCTCTTATGGGCAAAATTTTGCTCAAATTTATCCTGATCGCGCTTATTTGTTTGCCGATTTTAGCCGTGCCCGCGCTAAATTTCCTCGCTCTGCACCCGGCATTTTTTTACCTTTATTATTCGCTACTTTTCATCGACGTCGCGCCAAACGCTCTCTCGCGGCACAAATTCGAGCTTTACTTGCTGGACTACGGCGGATATAAATTTAAAGCCGCCGCGCTATGCTTTTACCTACTATGTTTGGTGCCTATTTTCGGGCTTTTCTTGCAGGTTTTTTTCGTTATTTATTTTTCGCATTTTTTCTTTTTACGCGAGACTTCGCGCTTGACGTAAATCATTTCAAATCGGCGAAAAACTAAATAAAATACGCCCGAATTTTTTACGAAGGAAGTCAAATGAGAACCGAAAATATCGTAGTTTGCAACGTCTGCGGACAAAAAAGCACGGAAAACGAAAACGCCGTATTCGTCCGCGCTCACAAAAACGGCGAAGAGGTCGATATCTGCACGGCGTGCATCCCTAGCGTCATCCACGGCTCTGGCCTAGTAGTTCGCAGCAACGACGAGGTCAAAGAAGACCTATAAATTTAAGCCCGCTCGGGCTTAAATTTGACTGTTTTTTCTAAGTATTCGTCCTTTAGAGTTTCGTAAAAGGAAATTTTAACCAAGCATAATCCCAAAGCAATAAAAAATATAAGACTAAAATTTAACTCATAAAAAGAGGAAATGAGTAAATTTATGCGGTCGCTAAAGCTCAAGGCCTCGGTCTTAACTTCCATTCGGGAGCGACGCGCAAGAGCTTTCTAGTCTTTTCCCACAAGCTAGACAGCGCTGAAATGGCGGTACGGATAAAGTTATACGAGGACGTATCCCCCGCCACGGCTAATGCGCCCATAGACTCTGTGGCGTCCAATCAAAAAGCGACAAGCATCCTCGCGGACATAGGCGGCTTTAAACCGATGAGCCAAACCGGGTTTTCTAATCGCGGCAACTCTAAATTTAACGGTGCACAAAGGTCTTTGATTTTTAGGAAAGACGCCAATAAGGCGCTGCTAGACTCTTTTTTAAGGATAATTTGAAAAAGACGTTAAATTTAGCGCGTACACAAAGAAATGAGCGTACAAAGCGGATAAAGCTAGATAGGTATAGACACGCAAAGATAAGCCACAAAAATAGCTATGCTCCTAACGTCATTC